>DMST01000521.1:29495-31237 GCA_003454975.1 Cytophagales bacterium
TTGCCTGCGCTACTCGGGCACCCAAACCATCGACCCCAACGGCCATCAGACGGAGCTGGGCGTCTACCCGGATGTACCCATGGTTTTGGATGAAGCCTTGCTACAAGAAGGTAGAGATAGTATGATTGAGGCTGCTATTCTGTTTTTAGAATAAACCTGGATCCTAGTTCGGAATACCGGCACGGATCAAGCAAGAAAGTTGGGGACCCATTCATCTGAATAGGAAATTCAGCAATGATTCTTTACAGTTGAATGCAAATCATTCAATATGTAATCGTCTGAAAATCAGAAACGTACAAAAAATTCTGTATTCTGTATTCTCAATTCTGTCTTCTATACCAGGGAGTTGAGACCCTCATGTGGTTATTGGCAAGTGCAAAAGGTCCCCAACTTTTCGGTATGATCCACCGGCACCCTATTTCTCTTTCGAGAAAGATGACTTTACACCTCAATCCAACGAATATCTAAAAGTCGGCGAGTGTAGGAATTTGTATTTTTCAAGTGCTCCAGGCTGCGAACAAAATTCCTCAGTTCTCTTTGCTCCAGATACTCTTGGTCTTCTGTTTTACCCAAGATATCAGAAGGCAGATGTAGAGCTAGGGTGTCTTTTAGTACACTTAAGGTAGTTGGAATATCCTGGATGACAGCCTCATTGCTACCCTCAAACACCTGAATACGGACCGGAAATGGTCTCTTTTTTGAAGGAATCTCTAATTCTATTAGCCCTTCTTGCCGATAGTAATCTGTGGCTGTATTGTGTACAAAATCATCTATCTGGGAGGGAATCAAAACTTCTACTTTTGAAATATTGTAGTTGGTAATGCTGGTATGGTTGCCTTCTCCGATGGACTTACAGATAGGGACGAGTAAATTTTTAAAGTAGCCCATCGCTATTCCGGTAGAAGGAAGAAACCCTAATCGACTAAACTTAGCATCTTCCTGAATATCATGGGATAGTTTCTCAGCAATGGCCCCTATCTCGATTTCACTTTCAGAATTGAACCGAAGTAAGGTAATGCCCTGAAGATCGAGTGGAATCTCAACCTCATTCTCTACCAAGAGAAAGGTATTCCGTTGACCAAGGTGCCCCAAAAACAGGCCCATTTCAAATAATACATTGTTCCGCATAGAAGGAACCCGTACCCCTCTGGTCTCCAAGAAATCATCCTTGGTAGCTATCAATACAGCATAATCTACCGTCTTACTCACATTCAGTAGGGACTGCAAAAAGTTCTCATTGGGTCGGAACATATTATCCCGGTTCCAGGCACGTACATCAAACTGATCGTCAAGTACTCTTTCCACCAGCTGTAAAACGCCGCTCCCTTCGGTAGAAGAACCAATATAAACCCTGAGTTTTTCCATTGTATAACCTGTTAGGATACTTAATGTGCTAGGAAAGACAATGTATCCATTTCTAGGTATTCATAAAAAGGAAAAGCCCCACCGGAATCAACCGGTGGGGCTTTGGGCGTTTTTGACCGTATTGGGGATTATAGCTGAAATTGCTCTTTGATGTTCTCGGTAACCACTTTACCGTCAAACAGGTTGATGATGCGGTGAGCGTAGTTGGCGTCGTGTGGGGAGTGCGTTACCATGATGATGGTAGTACCGGCGTCGTTAAGTTGCGAAAGCAACTTCATTACTTCCTCGCCATTGGCAGAGTCCAAGTTACCGGTAGGCTCATCCGCTAGGATTACGGATGGGTTGGCTACGATGGCCCGGGCGATGGCCACACGCTG
>DMST01000521.1:31276-56644 GCA_003454975.1 Cytophagales bacterium
CTGCTGCTGACCACCCGATAGTTGTTGCGGGAAGTGGTTGCGGCGGTGCATGATGTTCATCCGGTCCAGAACGGCCTCTACTTTCTCTTTGCGCTCAGCAGCGGGTACCTTCAGGTACAGCAAAGGCAGCTCTACGTTCTCGAATACATTCAACTCATCAATCAGGTTGAAGGACTGGAACACGAAGCCAATGGAGCCTTTACGCAGCTTGGCGCGCTCGCGCTCGCTGTAGTTGCTTACTTCATGCTCTCCAAAGTGATACTCACCGTCAGAAGGGTTGTCTAGCAAGCCCAGGATGTTGAGCAAGGTAGACTTACCGCAACCCGAAGGGCCCATGATGGCTACAAACTCGCCATCTTTGATCTCTACGTTGATGTTATTGAGTGCCGTGGTTTCTACTTCTTCAGTAGTATACACTTTGCGAAGGTTGTTGATCTTAATCATGACCTATTTTGAGTTGATGATTTCTATTGTTTGATGATGAGTACCTCGTTGTCACCGAAGTTGTCGTACGAAGAGGTAATGACTTTATCACCTTCCTCCAGACCAGAGATGATCTCAAAGTACTCAGGGTTGCGTTGTCCGAGCTTTATTTCTCGTTTTTCAGCTTTGCCGCCGTCTCCGCTCACTACATATACCCAGCTACCTCCGGTGTCCTTGAAGAAACCACCTACCGGCAGCAGCAAGGCTTGCGAAGAGTTGCCCAGCTCCAGGCGAATCCGTACAGACTGACCACGTTTGATACCGCCAGGTACTTCAGCAGTAAACTCCATGTCTACCTCAAACACCCCATTGTTGATGTCTGGGTACACCTTCGTAATCATTACTTCGTAGGAATTGCCATCGTAAGGGAAGGTACCCTTCTGACCGATGTCAATCCGTGGTAGGTACAGTTCGTCAATGGACACGCGTACCTTATAAGTGTTCAGTTCATCCACCTGGCCAATCCGGGTTCCACGGTTCACGGTCTGACCAATTTGCCAATCACTCGTAGTCAGCTGACCATCACGGGGGGCGGTGATTTCCAAGTTCTCGCGGATCTCAGATACTAACTCCAGGTTCCGTACCATCCGAAATTCGGAATCATCGATGGAGCGAAGCTGAACTTGGGTTTTGGCAGAGTCGCTTTGGTACGAAGCGTAGGTAAGCTCCCGACGACGCTGCTGATACTCATAGTTCTCTTTTACCCCTTCCCATTCTTGCTGAGACACCAACTCTTTTTCAAAAAGCTCCTTCATACGATCGTATTGAGGCTTCAGGAGAGATAGTTGGTAATCAATCTCGGCCAGGCTCTGTTTCAGGTTGAGGCTATTTTGCTCCAAGTTCAATTTCGTTTGGCGCCCCAGGTTAATCTGCTCATACAAGCCCGACTCACGAGTAAGTACGTCCAGCTCCAATTGGGAATTGGCCAGCCGCATGATAGGGTCGCCCTTCCGTACGATGGTACCCGATTCCAGGTAAATCTCACGAATGTTACCTCCTTCTACAGCATCGATGAAGTAAGTGTTGGCAGGAATGATGTTGCCAGTACGAGGGATGTAGTCGATAAAAGTGCCGTATTTTACATTGGCGATGGTGATTTTCTCACGGTCTACGTTGAGGCGGCTGCGGTTGTCGGCGAACAAGAAGCTGTACAACACGAAGGACAAAAACGCTACCCCTACGGCAATAAGGCTGATGCGGCGTACTGTCCACTTTTTCTTCTTGATTTTACGGTCCATAGTATGTCGAGTTCAAAAATCCTTGATGGGTCGTTCACCATTTTCCAACAAGCGTGCCAAGCCGCAAAAAAGGGCCTAAACAGGCATTTTAAGCCACATTTACCCTACTCACCCGTTCATGAACGAACGAAAGCGTCCGCTGCCGGACACCGAGTGTACCAACAATGAAAACTAGAACCATTGGCCGTTTCCGCCTTATATTTAATCGGATGAATGCAGGGTTACAACAAATATTTTTTCCCAATGACCACCACCCAGCTCACATACGAGCCCTGGATGGCCTCAGGGGTTTCGCTGTTTTACTAGTCATGATGTCCCATGCTAGCCTGGAAGGGCTCAATCCCCTGCCTTTCATCCAAATGATGGGTGCCGGTAAGGGCGGGGTTATGTTATTCTTCGTACTGTCTGCCTATCTCCTCGATCGTCAGATCACCCAGGCACTACAGCAAAGGCAAGCTTCTACTCGGTATTGGGCAAATTATGCCCTGCGTCGTTTTCTGCGCATTTTCCCATTGTTCACTTTGGCTTTAGTGGTCTACTGGCATCTTTCGACCCTAGGCTATTCTACCGAAATTGACTCCAGGACTACCTTGGTGCAGCACCTCTTTCTCCAACGTGGAGAGAGCATTTTCTGGTCCATTCCTGTGGAATTTAAGTACTACCTGATTTCCCCGCTAATCCTCTGGGGCTGCCAATTGGCTTTCAATTGGCAATACCCTGCCACGGCTAGGTTGCTTTGGGGGCTATTGGTTTTCAGTGTTGTAATAGCCACCGCTATACCGTGGTCGCCCATTTCTACCCTCAAGTACTTACCCATATTTTTCTTGGGTACCCTGGCTGCCGTCTTTCAGTTAGGCAAACCGGAGCAAGTAGCCAGCTATTTTCGCGAAAAGCGTACCACCATCATTACTCTGCTTACTCTGTTATTTGCCTACATTATACTTCCGCATCCTTTAGAAAGCCTTTTTGGCCTCCAGGCAAAAGCCCACAACGCCGTTGGCTACGGTATTTGGGCATTCATTGGGGCCCGCTTGGTTTTGGCGGTACAGTACGTAAAGGATGTTTTCAAAAGGATATTCGAATGGAACCTACTCCGTTGGATAGGCAACATTAGCTTCAGTGCTTATCTGTTTCACCTCCCCATATTAGAGTGGGTACTCCGCCAAGGGTCCATTCCCGAATTTCTAAAACTACCCGCATTCTTACTCGTCACCCTCCTGGCATCTAGTACCACCTTCGCCCTTGTAGAAAGACCATTATCGCGTGTCCGGTTGGCGAAACAGAGGGGAAACAACTCCTCACCAACCGCTTGATGGTAGAATATCTCCATGCATGCTAACCGAGGATGCAACGAATGCCCAAAAAATTGTATCCTTGGCATAATTACCCGAAGGTAACTGAGAAAATAAAGCCTTTGGTATTGTACTCAAGCCATGTCCGACAAGCCTACCAAAACCGGAAGACTCTTAATTGTTGATGACAATGAGGATGTATTGAAAGCCGCCCGCCTGTTTCTGAAAAGGCACTTTGAGCAGGTAGATGTAGAAAAAAACCCGGAAGCGATCCCATCGCTGTTACATAATGACCGCTACGACGTCATATTACTGGATATGAACTTCACTAAGGACGTAAGCAGTGGTCACGAAGGGTTTTACTGGCTGGATAAGATTCTTGAGATTGATCCCAATGCGGTGTGTGTACTTATCACGGCCTATGGAGACGTAGACTTGGCCGTGCGTGCCATCAAAGAGGGCGCATCGGACTTTGTGCTCAAGCCCTGGGAGAACGAGAAGCTACTGGCTACGGTACTCTCCGCCATGAAACTACGCCAAAGCCGCGACGAGGTAGACCAACTCCGGAACCAGCAGCGGCAAATGGTGGCCGATGAAAATACGAAGTTCCGTGATGTGATTGGCCAGAGTCCGGCAATGCAAAAGGTATTCGACACCATAGAGCGGGTAGCGGTTACGGACGCCAATGTGCTCATTCTGGGCGAAAACGGTACCGGAAAAGAAATGATTGCGCGCGCCATTCATCGTAACTCTTTGCGCAAAGACGCAGTATTCATTCCTGTAGACCTGGGGGCCATTAGCGAGAATCTTTTCGAGAGTGAGCTGTTTGGTCATGTAAAGGGCTCCTTTACGGATGCCAAGGAAGATAGACCTGGGCGGTTTGAGGTAGCCTCAGGAGGCACCCTGTTTCTGGATGAGATTGGCAACTTGAGCTTGCCCTTGCAAGCTAAACTGCTGACCGCTTTGCAGAACCGAGAGGTGACCCGGGTGGGATCTAATAAAACTAAGAAGGTGGATATCAGGCTTATATGTGCTACCAATATGCCCTTGTATGATATGGTGCAGGAAGGTACCTTCAGGCAAGATCTATTGTACCGCATCAATACCATCGAGCTGATGCTGCCGCCCCTGAGGGAACGAAACGAGGATATAGGTTTGTTAGCGGATCATTTCTTGAAAATGTACGCCAAGAAGTACCAAAAAGAGGTTCGTAGCATTAGTCCGGCGGCTACCAAACGGATGGAAAAATATGCATGGCCGGGCAACGTGCGGGAGGTGCAACATGCTATAGAGCGAGCCGTCATTATGGCAAACGGCTCGGTACTGCAACCCGAAGATTTCTTCTTCACCTCCCAAAAGGCAGAGGTATCCAGCATGGATGCTGCCGTGGCGCTCGACCAATTTAACCTGGAAGATGTAGAGAAAATCCTGATCCGAAAGGTGCTGAAACGATATAATGGAAACATTACCCAGGCTGCGAAGGAATTGGGCCTAACCCGCTCCTCGTTATACCGTAGGTTAGAGAAATATGGGCTTTAAGCATTTTCGGATACGCGTCTTAACCCGGGTGATTCTGATTGGGGTCACTACTATGCTGTTGGTAATACTGGTGAGCCAAAGTGATGAAAAATACGTCACGGCGGGGCTAATGGTCTTCATCCTATTTGCCCAACTGATAGAACTATTCCGGTTCACCGACAAAACTAACCAGAAGCTCACCCGATTTCTGGAAAGCATTCGCTATTCTGATTTTGCTACCACCTTTACGCATGACCACCACTTGGGTAAGAGCTTTCGCCAGCTCAACCTTGCCTTTACGGAAGTGCTGGATGCCTTTCGGAAAGCACGGGAGGAAAAAGAAGAGAGCTTTTTGTACTTACAAACGGTGGTACAACACGTAAGCACAGGCCTGCTTTCTTTCGACCAAGATGGCCATATAGAGCTCATCAACAACACCGCCAAACGCTACATACGTCAGCCAGCTATTCACAATGTAAAGGAGCTCAACAGCACACAACCCGACCTCTACAAGGCTTTGCAGGAGCTGACGCCAGGTAGCAAAACCCTGTTGCGCCTCAACCACAACCTGCATTTGGCAATGAGCGCTACCGAGCTTATCCTTCAAGGAAAATCCATTAAACTGGTGGCCTTGCACAACATTGTGAGCGAACTACAGCAGAAGGAAATTGATGCTTGGCAAAACCTAACCCGGGTGCTGCGGCATGAAATCATGAATTCAGTAACTCCGATTTCATCGCTTACCAGTACCATGAAGGACATTTTGGCCGAAGACCTGGAGGAGCTGGGAGAGAACGACCAGAAAATAGCCAATGAAACGGTAGATGACATTCAGCTGGGATTAGATACTATCCAGAACCGAAGCCACGGACTCATACGGTTTGTGGATGCCTACCGGAACATTACCAACATACCAGAACCGGAGTTCCAGCATGTAGCCCTCACAGATCTGCTGGCCCGGACTGAGCAATTGATGCGCGCCGAAATGGTATCCCGTTCTGTGACCTTTGAATATCAGGTAGAAGAAAGTTTGTCCAGTACGTTGCTAAGCGCCGATCCGGAATTGATTGAGCAGGTGCTCATCAACCTGGTGAAAAACGCCATGGAAGCCGTAGAGGGTAAAGAGGGGGGTAAGATTAGCCTACAAGCCACCCCAAATGACGAACACCGGGTGCAAGTACGCGTGATTGACAACGGCCCGGGTATTATACCTGAAGCCCAAGAACGAATCTTTGTGCCCTTTTATACCACCAAAAAACGAGGTTCAGGTATCGGCTTGGCGCTCTCCAGACAAATCATGCAGTTGCACAACGGCAGCCTCACGGTAGAATCAGAACCCGACCAGCAGACCGTTTTTACCATGCATTTCTAAAGTGGGGGAGTTGAAGTTTTAGACTTTCCACAGAATAATCCAAGTCACGATTTTTGCCCCCAAAATCATAAGTTTAACCATCAATTTCGGACTTCTCAAGTGAACCTTTGCAGTCTGATCTGAAATACAGTAACAGAAACGTAATTTATTATTAATCCTCAAGCAGGAGGCCTAAATCGAATTTTCCCGATTTTCGTGACAACATCAATTAAAACCCATTTGCAGTAAGTAATTATTTATCCAAATAGTTACATTCTGTAGATTCTTTTGCTTACAACGGCCAGGCGCATGGTGCTTTCCTTTAGACGATCACTCAGATACAAACTCATCCGCGCCTTCTTCTATCTTTTTACCCTCACGGCGGTCATGTCCGTTACTGCGCTCGTCTTCCTGAGCAGAAGTAGAAAAATAAACGACCTGAAATCGGACATCGATGTTATGCAACTGTATACCATGCAGTTGATCAAAAATGACAAAGATTTCTTTGTAAAAGATGCTATCAATCCTTCGTTTCATGAAAATGGTGGGCGCAGTGGGCTCCGCACCTATCATGAAAACTTGGTCCTGACCTTGGCCGATGAATTAGAAGCCCTCCTACAACGGCCAGAGGAGATGAATGAGGAGCTTATTGCACAGGTACAAACCCTACAGAAACAGATCAACGGGTACGACATGCTCTTTGGGACTATGATCAACGAAATGTTGGCTCGTGGCTTTGAAGATTACGGCGTGGAAGGCCTCATGCGGGAAGCCGCTCACGATTTGGAAGCTTCCTTCGCAGGTACCCTTGACCATGTGGAGCTACTCATGCTTCGGCGCCATGAGAAGGACTTCTTATTGCGCAATCAGGAAGAATATGCCCATAAGTTCCTGGAGCGGAGCCAGGCATTTCGCGCTAGGTTGAGCCAAAATGCGCTTTCCTATGAAGATGAACTTACCCTGCTGGATAAATACGAGCTTCGCTTTGAGCAGCTAGTAGTAAAAGTGAAGGCCTTGGGCCTGCAAGATCAGTCGGGCATGAAGGCGGACCTAAATCAGCGTACTGAGCGAATTGAGGGTACTATCAAGGAAATCTCCAGGCTGGCATCTGACGTTCAGAACAAGCGGCTTGACACCCTACAAGCCAATTTATTCATCATGGTGGGGCTTTGCCTGGTCGCCGCAGTTTGGATTGGCATATTCGAAGCCCGCAAAATGGCTAAACCTATCAAAGTACTGCGGGAAGGGATGCAACGGGCCATACAGGAAGATTTCAAAAGGCAGGTACCGATTGAGATCAACACCAATACCGTGGAGGTAGTGGAGCTGGCAGAAAGTTTCAAGGAAATGCTGGTGCGTATCCAGCAGCAAATTCATACCATAGAGTCTTCCAAAGAGGAGCTAGAGGCACAAAACGACAAGCTGAAAGTAGTGGCTTCAGAGCTGCAAGAGTCCAATGGAGTGAAGGACAAGTTTTTCTCCATCATTGCCCACGACTTGAAAGGCCCTATGGCTACCCTGGGATCCTTTTTGGACTTGCTCATCCGGTTCAACGATGGATTGAGCAAAGAAGAGACTACCTCTATGGCCAAAGAAATCAGCAAGTCTTTGAAAAGCCTGAGCGAATTGTTAGAAAATCTACTGGAGTGGTCTCGTGCACAAATGGGCACGATGGAGTTCAAGCCTACTACCGTGGATATGCACTTGCTGTTACAGAAGAACCTGGAACTATTTAATGTTCGGGCTCAGGAGAAAGGAATCTCCGTTACCTTGGAAGCAGAAGAGCGGTTGCTAGCCCGGGCAGATTTCAACATGATTGACTTTGTGGTCCGCAACTTACTGGGCAACGCCCTTAAGTTTACCTTGGTAGGGGGGCACGTCTGGCTGAGAGCGTCTGTAGAGGAAGGCAAAATACAGGTGAGTGTACGAGACAACGGGGTGGGCATTTCCCTTGAAGACCAAAAGAAATTGTTCCGTCCGGACCAACACGTAACCCGCCGCGGAACGAGTAATGAAAAAGGCACCGGACTGGGCCTTATTCTCTGCCAAGAGTTTATCATGCGCCATCAGGGCAGAATTTGGTTAGAGAGTATCAAGAACGAAGGCACCACCTTCTATTTTACCCTACAGCCAGCCATGGAGCTGGTATAATCACCCCAGGTCATAATAAAGCACCGCTACGCTGGTTAAAGAGTTAGGTCCTTCTTAGTACATTTACACAGCACGTAACTTTTGCTTTATGCGTACCCTCTCGTTACTTCTTCTCTTTTATAGCCCGTTTGGCCTCTTAAGGGCTGAAACCGCCATTACCTTCACCCAGGTAAACACGGCTGAAGAATGGACCGCTGCGGTGGCAAAAGCAGAGGCCGCGGATAAGTTGCTATTTGTGGACGTGTACACGGACTGGTGCGGCTACTGCAAAATGATGGACCGTGATGTGTTTGCCCTGGCGGAAGTAGGCCAACAGTTCAATCAGCAATTCATCAACATAAAGCTAGACGCCGAAACGGAATTTGGTGAAAAGTTTGCCTATCAGTACGGAGTGGACGGCTTTCCTACCTACTTGTTCTTGGATGCCAAGGAGGAGCTAGTGGGAGAAATAGGAGGCTATGTAGAGGCGGCCCCTTTCGTAGACGAAACCAACCGAATTGTTAACAGGGCGCGGCTCCTACCCGAGCTTAAAGCAAAGGCCGAAGCAGGCCAGCTGAATGCTAAGGAACTAAGACAATACGCGGTAGTACTGTATGATCAGGATCCGGTGGAGGCCAGAAGGCTGGCCGACCAAGCTTTGGAAGACCTCACCTTGGCTGATGTGCAGGATGCAGACAATTTTCCCTTCTTAATGGAATTTGGGTACGACGTGAAGGGTCCCGTTTGGCCTTTGGTTTTCCAAAATGCCGAGGCAGTTAAGACCAGTCTGGGCGAGGAGAACTTTGAAGCCTATCTGGGCAGGGTATACAACGGAGGGCTAGCGTATGCCCTTACCCGCAAACAGCCAGCGTATCTGGAGGCAGTCATTGAAGAGGTATTGCCGGTCTATCTGCCCGATACTGAGGAACAAGCTGAAGCAGCGTTCATCACCCGCAAAATCTACTTGGGCAACAACGCCCATGTAGACGACTACCGCACCTTGGTAGAAAGCTATGCCGATGAGCACGCAGCAGAGGACCCGAACTTCTGGTACAATCAGGCCTTTGAGGTGGTAGAAGATTATAACGAAGGCAATATGCTTACGCTGGCTTTTCCATGGCTGGACCAATACCTGGGTGAGCACCCGGGCGATTTTGACGGACTCACCCTGTATGCCTATGGGTTGGCCATTTCGGGTGACTACGCTGCCGCGAAGAGCAAAGGCCAGGCGGCCCTAGAAGTGGCTCACGATGTACAAGAGGCCGATATGATTCAGCAAATCCTGGATATGATAGACCAGGCACAAGGCGGAGACAACTAAGCGACTGCCTCCTATCCCAATTTGCTACCTTCATGTGAGGAGATTCGGTACCTTTTTCTGGATAACCGGTCCAACTTCCTTGGGCCACAGCCTGTTACCCTCTCATGAAACACCTACTCGTAACACTTACCATGATAAGCGGAATTGCCTTGAGCAGCTTTGCTACCGGCTCCGCTACTGAAAACTTTGTATTCGGCACGCCTGAGGTGCAATCTATTCACGCCCTCACCTTTGGTCCTGAAGGTGTCCTCTTCCTGGGTGACTCCAAAGCAGCTAGGGTTTGGGCACTGGCTACGGATGATACCGAAGCTCCTGCGGAAATGCCCACCTACCGGATGGACAACGTAGATGAGGTACTCGCCGCACAGTTAGGCGTAGATGCCAATGAAGTGGCCATTCAGGATATGGCGATCAACCCCATTTCGAAGCAACTGTACCTGGCCGTGCACTTGGGGGACGGAAAAGCCATCTTGCTACTATACAAAGGGGGCCAATTTATCCCTGTTGCCATGGAGAATGTTCGCTATTCAGAAGTGGCCTTAGAAAATGCAGTGGCAGAGGATGCTACCGACCGACGCGGTCGTTCGCTTCGCGTGTGGGCCATCTCTGACTTA
This sequence comes from Cytophagales bacterium, assembly GCA_003454975.1. GTDB lineage: Bacteria > Bacteroidota > Bacteroidia > Cytophagales > Cyclobacteriaceae > DMST01. Next base: position 41,224 of record DMST01000521.1, read on the forward strand.
TCGTTCGCCAATGACCAACTGATGGTGAGTGGCTTGAGCAACCAGGAGTTTGCCTCTACTTTCCGCAGCATCCCCTTCCCTTTCCAAACCGAACAGCAAGCAGCTTCCTTGGAAATATTCCACGCCGCGCACGGCCGGTTCGAAACCTACGCTCCCATTAAGACTTTCACTACCGCCGAGGTAAACGGCAAGGCACACCTGATAGCCAGCTACACGTGTACTCCGCTGGTAGTGTGGCCACTAGAAACGCTAGAACCAGGAGCTCATGTGAAAGGGCGCACGGTAGCCGAGCTAGGCAGCAACAACTCACCGTTGGATATGGTGGTGATGAACAACGGTGGCGAGCGGTACGTGCTGCTGTCCAACACCAACCGGGCCCTGATGAAGGTGGCCCTGACGGACATTGAAGCTTTTGAAGGCACCATGACCGATCCGGTGGAGGAGCGAGCTGCCACCGCAGGCACGGAATTCATCGCCCTACCCTTTGTGAATGTGCTACAGCTCGACAAGTTGGACGACACCAATTTTGTGATGCTACAGCGGCAAGCCAATGGCAACCTGGCGCTGGTAACTGCCGGCGACCGTTGGTTATAAGCATGCAATTCCGATTATTGCAAAACGATACCTGGCCCAAAGCCCTTCTACTAGTGGTTTTGGGTTTCTTTTTACCAGCCCAAGGCTTTTGCCAAGAGCCCCTGCGCACCTCCCAAGGTTTATTTATACCCACGGGCAGCTTGGGAACGCTACTTCCTGAGGACTGCGAAGTAGCCCGTGTAGGCTCCCCCATTCCAGCCCCTCAGTATCCTTTACTGGGCAAGTGGACGAATACCGACAGCGGGGTGTGGTTCCACCCCACTGGGCGCCTGCTGCCAGAAGCCACCTATGTGCTGTACCATGCTGGCCAAGCGGCTTGGAAATTCCCACCCATAGGAACTACTGCACGCACGGCCAAGGTGACGATTTATCCTCAGGTGGAAGAGGTGCCGCAGAACCTGCTCAAGATCACCCTGGTCTTCTCTGAACCTATGCGCGAAGGGGTGGCATTCGAGCACCTCCATTGGGAGGATGCCCAAGGCAACCCACTTCCCCTACCCTTTCTGGACCTGTCACCAGAACTCTGGAACCGCAGCAATACCCAGCTTACGCTCTGGCTAGACCCCGGTCGCATTAAGCGTGGGCTGGCACCTAATGAGACGCAGGGAGTACCTCTGGCAGAAGGTGTTGAGTATGTCTTGAACGTATCTGATACCTGGCCCACCCGCCGTAGCAGCCGGCTAGCGCAGGGAGCCTACATCCGTTGGAAGGTGGGAGCACCCGACCGGGAAAAGCCAACACCCGAAGACTGGTCGGCAGAGGTTCCAAAAGGCCCGGAAGCGTCCTTAGCCATTGATTTTCATGAACCGATGGCCTACGCCGTACTGCAAGATGTGGTCCTGGTACGGAGGCACGACGGAGGGGACTGGCTATCCGTGCCGGGCACCTTCCATATATCGCCCGATAACCGACAAATCTCTTTTCTGCCCAGCGAACCCTGGGCCCCAGGCACCTATGAAGTTCTGGTGTATCCACGGTTAGAAGATTTATCCGGCAACAATCTCTACAAACTATTTGATGTGGATCTAGACTCAGAGGAGGAGGAAGAGGCTGCTCCTTGGCTCACCACCTTTGTGGTAAAAGAATGATTCTTCCAAAAATTTGATAGAGAGGTAACACCTTTACCACCGTAAGCGAATTGACTGGAAGGTGCTTTGGTTTAGTTTTGCAACGAACTAACCACGTAAACCCTTTTTCATGCAAAATTTACAATTCCCCATTGAGTTTACTTTTAAGATTGGGACACTAGCCAACGACTTCAAAGCCATGGACGGCGCCGGACGCATTGTGGCTTATGCCCGGCAGAAAATGTTCAAGCTGAAGGAAGACATCATTATTTTCTCGGATGAAAGCAAGACAGAAGAGCTTTACCGTATCCGGGCTGATAAGTGGATCGACTTCTCTACCGCCTATGCCTTTACCGATGTTAAAACCGGCCAGACCCTCGGTCGGGTGGCACGCAAAGGCTGGCGCTCCATCTGGAAAGCTCGGTACGAAATCATCAGTGAGCAGGAAGAGCACCAATACAGCATCAACGAGCGCAACGGGTGGGTGAAGATATGGGACTCTTTGTTAAGCGAAATCCCCATTCTGGGTATCTTCACAGGTTATTTGTTCAACCCGTCTTACTCCGTGAGCGACCTGAACGGTGAAGAGCGAATTCGCTTGCGCAAGAAGCCATCCTTCTTTGGTCGCCGGTTTGAGTTGACCGAAATCAAAAAGATTGAGTCAGAGAACGAAGTACGTGTCATGCTTGCGCTCATGGTGATGATCCTACTGGAGCGCCGGCGGGGCTAAACGCACTGTATACCCATTTTTTTACCAGGCGTTCTTTCCGACAGGAGGGGACGCTTTTTTTATCACAATACGTTCTGCTATTCGCCTGCTCGAATTTTATAGGAAGGGTTTGGGCAAAGGGCGAACGCATGATATTTTCCGACCCAATAAAAACCACTATGAAAAGAATCTTATTTCTTACGATACTTTGTGCCCTGACCATCAAAGCCCATAGCCAAAGTGTGGTGCTCTCCATGCGGGAAAGGGCAGCCATTGAGGACCGATGGCTGGAAAACCGCATGAAGACGGTGATGCCCATGCTAATGGAACGGGAGGGCATTGATATGTGGATCCTAATAGCCCGCGAGTACAACGAGGACCCGGTACTGAAAACCATGCTGCCCGCTACCTGGCTGAATGCCCGTCGCCGCACCATGCTGGTAATCTACAACCCCGGCGACGGCAAGCCACTGGAAACCTTGGCAATTGCCCGCTACAACGTGGGCGCGGTGTTCCAATCGGTATGGGATAAAGAGCAACAGCCTGACCAGTGGGCACGCCTGATGGAGGTCATTGAGGAGCGCAAGCCGAAGAAGATCGGGATCAACGAGTCGGATTACTTTGCGACCGCGGATGGCCTCACGGCTACCGAGAAGGGGCTATTCATGGACCGGCTGCCGAAGAAATACCAGGACCGCGTGGTGAGTGCGGAGCGCCTGTCCATTGGATGGCTGGAAACACGCACGCCAGAAGAGATGGTGGTGTACGAGCAGATCTGCCGTATTGCGCACGAGATCATTGCGGAAGGCTTTAGCGAGACGGTAATTCAGCCGGGCATCACTACCACCGACGATGTGGTGTGGTGGTACCGAGACCGCATCCGGGAGCGGGGGCTAGTCACTTGGTTTCACCCCACGGTGGACGTGCAACGCAAGGACCCGGACGAAGGGCTGTATAACTTCTCTAACCGCCCGGACCGGGTAGTGATCATGCCGGGTGACTTGGTGCACGTGGACTTTGGTATAACCTACCTGGGTCTGAATACGGACACCCAAGAGCTGGCCTACGTACTGCGCCCAGGTGAGCAGGATGCTCCGCAGTACCTAAAGGATGCTCTGAAGGAGGGCAACGAGGTCCAAGACTGCCTTACCATGCAATTTGCTACGGGCACCACAGGCAACGAGGCCTTGCTAGCAGCCATTGCTGAGGCCAAAGGCCGCGGATTTATTCCGCAGATTTATACTCACCCCATCGGGTACCACGGCCATGGAGCCGGACCGGCCGTAGGTATGTGGGATGCCCAAGGCGGGGTGCCCGGCACAGGCGACTACCCCATATACCCCAATACGGCCTATAGCATTGAGCTGAATGCTCGGGTATTTGTGAAGGAATGGGATAAGGAAATCCGGGTGATGCTGGAGCAAGAGGCTTTCTTTGATGGCGAAAAGGTGGTGTACATCGACGGAAGGCAAACCGAGTATTTGTTGATTCCCCGTGTGAGGCCGACACATGAGTAGAGGCGAGAGGGAATTAAAGAAAACAGAAGAAATCTACGGACGTAGGCTCTCGTGTGTTACCCTTAGTCATACCCCAAAACAAGATAGTGGTCAGTGGTGTCTGGCCTTGCCATTCCCCATAATAAGGATGTTTCATAATGAACGCGAAATTTCGGCTCACCAAATTTACTTTTGAGGGTAAAAATCCTTTCCCTATCCAGGGAAAGGTGGCCGGAGGTCGGTAAGGGTTTTTCCTCATCGGAAGCACCTAATCGGCCCGCTAGAGGTGGTTTTCTTGCCGATGAAATTTCAACCCCTTCACCCTGCGGGAGCTTCCCCTGTTGAGGGGAAGCAATACCCAAAGATTATTTGGCTGCAAAATCGTATTATGGCCTAATGAGACAGCCTCTTGTATTATTCGCCTCGCAGTGCTGCGGGCACAACAATGGATGTAGGCGGCGGAGGCGGAACCAATAGCTTTTCGACAGCCTGTAGTAGGCTATAGTTGTAGACACTCTCTGCAGAACTGTATTTCACCAATCCATCGGGGTCAATGATAAAAAAGGTGGGATAGCGGGAAATATCATATTCGACAAAGCCCTGCTCAGAAACGTCCCACCAGTCCTGCCAGGTAATGGGACCGTCCCATTTCTGGTGAACCGACCGCTGCCAGCGTTCGCGGTCAGGGGCTGTCCATACGTTGATTACTTCTATCTGGTCGCCGTATAGCGAATCAATCTTGGCGAGGGTAGGCACGCCCAACACGCAACCGCCACATCCCATGGATCCGAAGTCTAGCAGTACGTACTTTTCGCCCACAAAATCGCTGAGGCGATGCATTTGGCCCTCCGCATCCACGGCTTCAAAGTCTAAGAAAGGGTGGTGCAAGGATACCGTGCGTTGGGCATTGGGGTAAAGAATGGCTTCCAGCTTACGGCCGTACCACGAACGCCTGCTCTCGTCAGAATAGCGCTCAAAAATTTCACGGGCTACTTCATGATCCAACCCTCGAAATGTGGTCCAATACAGCCCATCAATGGCTTCGGGCACCTCGGGATGTTCACGGAGCAAAGTGTACAACTGCTCTTGACTGTGGGGATGAGACATGGAGTCGAGCACCCACTGTTTTGGGTAAGAAGGAGACAGTTCCCAGTCAGCCACTTGGCTGTACGTCCCCCGAATAGTAACCTCTGGCTCGGTAACGACAAACTTTCGGTAGGTGCGGTGATTGGAGGTGTGAAGACCACCGGGAGCATCATATACCACCAACACAGCCGGGAGAGCATCTGCGGTTAGCTGAAGTGTAGTATCGCTGGCATCTGGCAGGTGATGCATAGGGTGATGTAGGACACCGAAAATAAAGCCCTGGTTTTCATAAGCGGGCGCTCCTTCTAGCTGTACATGAGCCGTAATATGTACCTGTCCGAAGCTAGCAGAAGTTAGTCCAAAGAATAATAGGAAAAGGAAATATGCCGGGTAGCTGCGTAGTTTGTGCATAAGGAGGTTGATTTTGTTGAACTCACTGATAATACAAACAACGGGAAGGAGGCTACCCGATGCTAACCCGTTAAGGTTAGTTTACAGTCTGTTTAGGACTATTTTACAGTCCACAGGCCAAGCGGGCAGCTAGTTAGTTTTTCCAGAAACCGATAGATAACGTTCTACCCGGTTGAGAATCCCGCCCGCGGTATACCCCTTCCATTTCTCCTCCAATACCCCCTCCGGTGAAATGATAAAAAAGGTAGGATTGGTGTAAAAATCGTAACGAAAAAAACCTAGCTGCTGGTAGTCCCACCAGTCATGCCAGGTGACCGGCCCAGGGTATTGAGAATGCACCAGGCGTTGCCATTTTTCACGGTTGGGCGAACGCCAAACACTAATGAGTTGCACCTGATCGCCGTATAGGGAATCAATGGTGGCTAGCTCCGGGATGGCTTGCACGCACGGCCTGCAACCATGATCCGAAAAATCTAGCAGCACGGGCTTCCTCCCAATGTAATCGCTTAGCCGGTGGACATTTCCTTCCGCATCAATCGCCTCAAAATCAACATAATTTTCTCCGAGCGTGGCGGTAGGTTGCTGGTAGGTAGCCAGCTTGGCCGCAATGCGAATACCCCATTCGTTGGCCTTGTTTTCGGGAGTCAGGATCTCATACACTCGCCTGGCCTTTTCGTAATCCACGCCTTGCGTCATGGCGTAGCTCAATAGCGGGCTCGCAGTGGGAATATCCGGGTGCTGTCGGATTAAATCTACCCGTCGGTCTTGGTCATCCGTAGCATACAAAGAGTCCATCACCCACTGCTTAGCATAGACCGGAGTAATGTCCCACCGCTTGGCCCGGGCAAAAGATCCAGAGAAAGAGATCTCTTCCTGGGTAACATAAACGAGGCGAATCATTTGGCCTCGCCCCTTACCGTTCCAGGCCCGGCCAATCAATAGCAGAGCGGGAAGTGACTCTACCGGAAGGTATAAAATGGTATCTCTATTGCTTTCCAGGAACTGGGCTTTTTGACCGTTGAAACTGAGCGTGTAGTCTTGCCCCTTGTAACGAGCCTCACCGGAAAGCTTCACGTGAGCGGTCACGGTGGTTTGTGCGTAGGAAGGAAATGGCAAAAGGACGAAAACGAAGAATAGCCGGAGCAATGGCAGCATAGATAGGTTGATTTTGTTGAACTCACTGATAATACAAACAATGGGGCGGAGATTGGCCGATGCTAACCCGTTAAGGTTAGTTTACAGTCTGTTTAGGACTATTTTACACTCACCAGAAACGTCTACTTTTAAAGGGAAGGATCACCCCATGGCTGGGTCATAGAAATTCTAAGGTAGCAAACCCAACACTGCAAATAGGAAATAACTCAATCTTTTACTTACTTTACAATACTGCAAATAGGAAATAACCATGGCAAAGTACGAGTTAGGAGCCTTTGAGGAGATTGTGATGCTGACCGTAGGGGTGCTATACGATGAAGCCTACGGCGTCTCCATCAAAAAAGAGATCGAAGACCGACTGAGTCGCAAGGTGAGTGTGGGCGCATTGCAGTCGGCACTAAAGCGGCTAGAGCAGAAAGGCTTCCTATCCGCCCGTGATGGTGATTCTACTGCCGAACGGGGCGGGCGTCCCAAACGCTTCTTTACCATTACTGCTTCCGGCAAGGAAGCTATCGATGCCAGCATGGACACCCGCCAGCAGTTATACAATGCCATCCCCAAGGTGGCCTGGGAGCTCAAAATCGGTTAATCCGGATCCTATGCCCACACCGCCTCGCCTACTGCATCGGTTCTTCCGGTGGTTTTGCCACCCGGATATGATGCGCTACATAGAAGGAGATTTACTAGAACTATATCATGAAAACGTCAATGAGCGGAATATCCGCCAGGCCAATTGGCGTTTCGCTTGGGAAGTACTCAAGCTATTTCGTCCATCCATGATGCGCCCCATACGTCCGGGAGCATTCGCAACACACATTAGCATGTTCAAAAACTATTTCAAGGTCACCTGGCGCAACCTACTGCGCCAGAAAAGCTACGCTTTGCTCAACATCGGAGGACTCGCCCTCGGTATCCTCTGCTTTCTGGTCATCCTCATCTTTGTTCGGTTCGAGCGGTCCTACGACACCCACTTCACCAATGCCGACCAAATCTACCGGGTTATCAACCACCAACCGGACAACCTGTACCTGGGCAAGAACTACTACGCGGTAACGCCCGTGCAGTTGGCACCCACTCTCATGGAAAATTATGCTTCCGTAGAAGCAGCCACTGCCTTTGACAACCGCCCTTATTTGCTCACAGTAGCATCTGATAAATCATTTTGGGAGCAGGGTATAGAGGCCGATCGCAATTTTTTCCGGGTCTTCCCCCATACCTTCCTCTCTGGTGATCCTCTGGAAATTTTCTCCATCCCACAAAGCATCGTACTTACCGAGTCCTTAGCACGAAAGATGTTTGGCACTACCGATGTGCAGGGCCAAACGGTGAGCTACCGGGAAAATGACTATCAGGTGTCGGCCGTGGTAGCCGACCCACCCCAAAACAGCAGCCTGCAGTTCACCTTCGTGGCCAACCTGGAGCTCACCAACGATTACCGCCAGCAAATGGAACAGGCCAAGTGGAACAGTAATTCATACAGCACCTTTTTCACGCTGCGGGAAGGTGGCGATTTGGCCCAATTAGAATCCCAAATGCCTGCTCTGGTAGAGGCTAGTTATTTTGATCCGGTGCTGTACCCTCAAAACCTATTGTTCGAAACATTGGACAATGTTCATTTCAATCAAGACACCAACTTTGGGATTGAGGGTAGCGGCGACCCGCAACAGCTATGGCTCTACTCCATCATCGCAATACTGGTATTGCTGCTGGCTTGTATCAATTACATGAACCTCGCCATAGCCCGATCTATCCGCCGTGCCAAGGAGGTAGGCATGCGCAAGGTAATTGGTGCCCAACGCAGGCAACTCATCATCCAATTTCTTACCGAATCCATCTTTCTGGCCGCCGTGGCGCTGGTGTTAGCCTTGGCTATCCTGCCCGTCACCCTCCCTGCCTTCGGGGCTATTGTAGACCGGCAGTTCAACTATCAGCTACTACTACAAGGCCCTCTGCTTTGGATGCTCGCTCTACTGGTACTGGCCATCGGGCTCATATCGGGCAGCTATCCTGCGCTATTTATGTCCCGCTTGCGCCCCATCACGGTATTGAAGGGCTCCCTGGCGGGGTTGGGCAACGGACAGATTCTGCGCAAGGTGCTTATTGTAGGCCAGTACACCGTATCCATGGCCATGGTGATTGCCAGCCTCGTGATTTTCTTTCAGTTTCGGTTTATCCAAAACAGAGACCTGGGGTTCGAGACCGAACAGGTAGTTACCTCCTTTATCGTCAATCGGGATTTTTGGGACCACTATCCCACCATCCGTGAGGAGTGGCTGCGCGATCCCAATGTGCAGGAGGTGGCCGCTTTGCAAAATCTACCCTCCTTTGTGGACCAAGCTACCATTATCAACAATGACCAAGGGGGTGATCCATCGGATGACATGGACATTTACCAGCTGCGGGCTGATGCGGATTTCTTTTCGATGTTCGACATCGAATTGATAGCAGGGCGCGTATTTTCCAAGGAAATGGAGACAGATTTGGGCGGTGAGGCCATCGTCATCAACGAATCGGCCGCCAAAGCTTTGGGCTGGTCACCACAGGAAGCCGTGGGGCAGGCCATCCCGGTAAACCAACTTAACTATTCTGAGCACCAAGTTATTGGGGTAATCAAAGACTTCCACTCCCATTCGCTGCACCAGCCCATGTTGCCGCTCATGATCCAATGGAACAAGAACCTTTACCATCGGTTCGTTTCTGTCAAGGTAACCGGAGATGACTTGTTCGATACCTTCAAAATGATGGAAAAGGACATCAAAGCCTACTCCGCCCGCCCCCTTGAATTCACCTTTCTTGACGATCAGGTACAATCCATGTACGAGGAAGACCAGCGTCAAAACGCCGCCATTGGCTCTTTCACCCTGCTAGCGCTACTCATAGCTTCGCTAGGGCTGTTTGGGCTTGCCGCTTACAGCGCCAAGCAGCGTACCAAAGAGGTAGGTATCCGCAAAGTACTGGGCGCTTCCGTAGGCAGCATTGTCAAGCTTTTCTCCTGGGACTTCATGAAGTTGGTGCTGTTGGGTTTCGCCCTGGCAGTTCCTTTGGCGGGTTGGGCCATGGACCACTGGTTGCAAGCATTCGCCTACCGCATCACCCTCCAGTGGTGGATGTTCGCCTTGGCAGGCTTAGCCGCTGCCATCATCGCCTTCCTCACCGTAAGCTCTCAATCCGTCCGAGCCGCCATCGCCAATCCGGTCAATAGCCTGAGGAGTGAGTAAGGCCTAACCACCTATAGAAAAGGCAAGCGCAGGAGGCATTGAAAAATCCCTGTACTTGCCCCTTCCCATCACCGCCCAAAAGTTGCCTCCTTGTTGGCTTGTTTAAACTGCAAAGAAGGAGTACCTAAGGTGTGGTATCCCCACTCACTGGCATAAATTAGCATACATTCCGCCAACCAAGCGTAAAAAAACCGACTACAAAATGTCAATTTAATGGAACTCTAGTTGCTCCGGTCAACTTATAAATGCAACATTGTTGCAAACAATACAAGCCGACCCGGACATGAAGAACAAATTCATCGGATTGCACCTGGATTTTATTGGATTTAGCGCTTCTATGCTTTGCGCGATCCATTGCGCAGCCGTACCCTTTTTACTTACCCTTGCTCCCTTGGCAGGGCTCCAATTCCTCGAGAATCCCTGGATAGAATATTCCATTATTCTTCTGAGTCTTTTTATCGCCTCCAATGCCCTCATACATGGTTACCGGAAACACCATAAAAAGTCACTACCCTTGATGATCGCCCTAGCTGGTTTCCTCCTCATTGGCGCAGGTCATGGGTTGGCTACGGAATCGCAAGAAATATTCCTAACATCTGTTGGAGGCGTCTCCATTGCCATCGCTCACTTGATTAATTGGAGGTATATTCGAAAGTCACAAGTAGAGTTTCACTAATATTTACCCAAAGAAACTCCTTGATTCCCCCAACTTCGGAAGGATTCAAAAAATCACCCAATACAAATAAATACTATGAAGCTCTTGATCAATCAAAGTAAACCCTGGGCAATCGTTTTAGGTCTTTTGGTGCTGATATCGGCCTGTGGAGGTGAGAAAACCAGTGAGGAACTCCAGGAGGCCTTTCAATTACACGAGGAGGCTCTGAAAATCCGACAGCAGGCTGAAGAAAAGGTGGGAGAGCTAGTGGCGATTACTGACTCCGTTTTCATCCAAACCCATCAAGCTGACCTGGAAGCCCTCCAAGAGTCGCTTCATGAATGGGACGAACAGCTTGTAGAGGTACCTGGCTTTGAAGAGGAACATGACCATAACCATGAGGGGCACGACCACCATGATCACAATGCGGCGCCTGAGTTGAGCCCTAAGGAGCATTTGGATATTCAGCAGCACCTACTGGCTGAAATAAAAACGATTGCGGAAAGAGCCCGTCAAATACAGCCCTAAGTCCGGTACCAAAGAAAACCGATAGGGGCCCGCTTAACCAAATCAAAAATGAGCACGGTAACTACAACAGCGCGACAAAACTGGGTTTCAGGAGAGACCCACGAGGTGCTAGCTCACATTCATGAATCTGAAGTCAACATTGCCATCTTCAACCGAAGCATAGGCACACTGACGGAAGAACTGAACCGTCTGGTCCAGAAAGATCTGGAAATCAAGATCAGTGGTGAGCTTGAGGTAATTTTGGATAGGGTGGATAAGGACGAAGCCCTTGCGGATTGCTCGCTCATCAAGCAGGATATTCAGGAACAGCTGCGGTATTTCAGGGAGGTTTCCCAAGCAAAAAGTTATCGTCTGTTGCTGGCTACGGTCAACACCAATATGTGCCGCAAATTTCACACGGACCTCAACGATTTGCGCCTGCTGTGTACCTATAGCGGCCCCGGTACACTGTGGCTCCGTGAGGACAACGTAAACCGGGAAGCCCTGCACGGTAGTGAGGAAGAACTGGTGCTGGACGCGGACAGCATTCAGCAGGCTGAAACGGGTGCGGTGATTATTCTCAAAGGAGCTATTTATCCGAAGGAGGGTACCCAAGCGGTGCTGCATCGGAGCCCCACTATCGAAGAAAGTGGGGAAAGAAGGTTGCTACTGCGCATCGATACCGATGAATTTCTCAACTTCTAGTAACCACCCAAGGCACAATTGGGAGCGGAAGAATGCTGTTCTGGCCCCAATCAACAGTAGATAATATGATACAGCTTGACACCGTAGAACTAGAGGAAGGGCTTCAGTTTACCCCTCAGTTTGAAAAACGCGGCGGGCTTCTGCCAGTAGCCGTACAGGAAACCAGTACGGGACAAATTCTGATGTTGGCTTCTGTGAATTTAGAGGCTCTGGAAAAGACCCTGAAAACCAGAATGGCTACGTTTTGGAGTACTTCTCGTAACCAGCTTTGGACCAAGGGAGAGACCTCTGGCGATGTGCTTCAAATAGATAATATACTGATAGACTGCGACCAAGACGCTCTCGTGTATCAAGTCACCTTATTGGGCAATGGGGTGTGCCATACCTTTGATGAAGGGGGAATACACCGCAAAGCCTGTTTTTATCGGGAACTAGATTTGGAGGACAACAAGCTCCAGTTTATCGAGGACATGAAGTGAAAGAAGATGGGGTAGAACGTCTCGCATTCTGAATACGAAACGGAGCTTCCTAAAGTCTTCACCACAACAAACGCTTATAAAATGCAAAGCACCAAAAAACTACCCGTAACCGTACTCAGTGGCTTCCTGGGTGCTGGAAAGACTACCCTATTGAACCACGTCCTCCATAATAAAGAGGGGTTGAAAGTAGCCGTGATTGTGAACGATATGAGTGAGGTGAACGTGGACGCGGATTTGGTAAAAAGCGAAAACACCCTCTCCAGAACCGAAGAGAAGTTGGTAGAAATGAGCAACGGCTGCATCTGCTGTACTCTACGGGAAGACCTGATGGTGGAGGTAGAGAAGTTGGCTAAGGAAGACAAGTTTGATTACCTGCTCATTGAAAGTACGGGCATCAGCGAACCCGTGCCGGTGGCCCAAACCTTCAGCTTTGTAGACGAAGACAATGGCATAGATCTTTCTAAGTTCAGCTACATCGATACCATGGTCACGGTGGTAGATGCCTTTAACTTCTTCAAGGATTTTGGCAGCCCCGAGCGGCTCATGGACCGGAACCTGACCGACATGCAAGGAGATGACCGTACCATAGTGAATCTCTTGACAGATCAGGTAGAGTTTGCCAATGTGATCGTCCTGAACAAAACGGATTTGGTGAATAAGGAATCGCTAGGTGTGCTTCACTCTACCCTCAAAAAGCTCAATCCCGGGGCAAAAATTATTGAGTCGTCCTTCAGCGAAGTAAGCCCAAAAGAAATCCTGAATACCGGGCTTTTCGATTTTGAAGAAGCCGAGCAGAGCGCCGGATGGTTGGAAGAACTCAATAAAGAGGAACACACGCCCGAGACGGAAGAGTACGGCATTGGTTCTTTTGTGTACCGAACCCGCAAACCTTTTGACCCGGTGCGCTTTTGGAGCTATATACGAGAACGGTTTCCTTCTACGGTCATTCGTAGCAAAGGTCTGTTTTGGATTGCTTCACGACCTGAACAAGCCATGGTTTGGGGCCAGGCAGGGGCCTCTTTGAGATCCGAAAGCGCTGGTGTTTGGTGGAGCAGTATGCCTTTCAAACAACGCGCGCAATTTGCGGGCTACTTAGAAAACCAGGAAGAAATAGAATCTGGCTGGGACACCACCTTTGGCGATCGCAAAAACGAAATTGTGTTCATTGGGGTAGAAATGGACGAAGCCGCCATCCGAAAAGAACTGGATGATTGCCTCAGTACCGAAGACGAACTAGCTACCAACTTTTGGGTAGAAGGCTATGATGACCACTGGCCCATCCCCCGATACTCCGACATGAACTAATGACCGGCAAATCATCCGGGGCATATACCATTGATGGAAACAAGAATATTCAAGACACAACCTACATGAGTACTGATTTGGCGTCTACTGACGCAAAGATCCACATAAAGAACACCCTGACGGGTAAAAAAGAACTATTCTCTCCCATTGTACAGGGCAAAGTAGGCATGTATGTATGCGGTCCTACCGTATACGGAGAACCCCACCTGGGCCATGCTCGCTCGGCCATTACGTTTGATGTAGTATTTCGATACCTCACCTACCTGGGGTACAAGGTCCGGTACGTACGCAATATCACCGATGTGGGCCACTTAGAAGACGAGCTTAGTGGCCAAGGGGAGGATAAAGTGGCTAAGAAAGCCCGCCTGGAACAACTGGAGCCCATGGAAGTAGCCCAGCGGTACACCAACTTGTACCGAGACATGATGGCTACCCTCAACGTCTCACCCCCTTCCATAGAACCTACGGCCACGGGGCACATTCCCGAGCAGATAGCGGTCATTGAGAAGATTATCGATAAGGGCATGGCCTACGTAGCGGAAGGCTCGGTGTATCTGGATGTAACCGCCTATGCCGAGCAGTACCATTACGGCGAACTGTCTGGCAGGGTACTGGAGGAGCTAATGGCAGGGAGTAGAGATCTGGAGGGGCAGAAAGAGAAAAAGCATCCTGCGGATTTTGCCCTGTGGAAAAAAGCGGATGCCTCCCACATCATGCAGTGGACATCCCCTTGGGGTCAGGGTTTCCCAGGCTGGCATATTGAATGTACAGCCATGAGTAGTAAATACCTAGGTGTGCCCTTCGACATCCACGGGGGCGGAATGGATTTAAAATTCCCCCACCACGAGGCGGAGATTGCCCAAAGCTATGCGGCATTTGGTACGCCTCCGGTCAACTACTGGATGCACAACAACATGATGACGCTGGACGGACAAAAAATGGCCAAGTCCAAGGGGAATTTCATTTCGCTCGGCCAAATGTTTAGCGGGAAGCATCCCTTACTTAAGCAAGCTTACCACCCTATGACCGTGCGCTTTCTCATGCTACAGGCGCATTATGGCAGCCCTATTGACTTTTCTAACAAAGCCCTCAAGGCAGCCGAGGTAGCTTGCAACAAGCTCCTAAAAGGCCTGTCACTTATCCAGGAGCTTAAAACCGAAGAGTCACAGGAGATCAATAGCTCTTTATCGGAACAGGTTTTGGAAAAATGCCAAACCTGCTTCGACAAAATGAACGATGACTTCAACACGGCCGAGACCATTGCCTGTTTGTTTGAGCTGTTATCGATAGCCCATAAGTTGGCGCAAGGTGCGCATACTATCTCAGAGAAAGCGCTGAGTACCCTCAAAAGCACCTACCAAGGTTTTCTGGTAGAGGTCTTAGGTATCCGGCAAGAAGCAAACGCTGAATCTCAGATACTGCCCGAGGTGATGGACATTCTTTCGGACCTGAGACAGGAGGCCCGGGCTAAGAAGGATTTTGCCCTATCCGATTATATCCGTGATCGCCTGACCAAGCTCGGAATCCAAATCAATGACAGTAAAGAGAAGACTACCTACGACCTCTAAGTCATCCGGTTAGGCTCCGTGTAGACACTAAAGATTGGAAGCAGTCTATCTTCTCACCCAGAGGTAATTCGAGGTGACTTTTCGGTAAGGGAATTGTACCTTTTGGGTATGCGCACGAAAACCCTCTTCCCTACTCTGCTATGGCTGCTCGTCGGGCCCTTTGTCCTGGCACAGGACTTCTCCGGCGAATGGAGCGGTACGGTGACCATCGACGGCCGAGACGACATCTTCTACGACTTTACCGTGCGGCTGACCCAAGAGGAGCATCGCATACACGGAGAGACCTACCTGCAGTTGTGCGGGAAAGAAACGGGCCAGGGCTGGAAGCTGGAAGGAGTCGCCGATGCACAATACGTACGCTTCTCAGAAGTGACACCGGTAGATAGTGGCCAGGGCTGCTGGAAGGGCATGAAACTTCGTTTCAAAGCCGGTGCCGACCAATGGCGCCTGGAAGGCCCTTTCGTAG
>DMST01000521.1:56689-58588 GCA_003454975.1 Cytophagales bacterium
CCTTTCGTAGCGCCCAGCTGCGGAGAAACGGGCATTTCGGGCACCGTATTGCTCAGCAAGGTTCCAGGGGACCCAACCCCTATCCCGAACGACCACGCCTTCGGCGGCCGCTGGATTGGCGTGCTCACGCAAGACGACAAGGACTTTGACTACTCTTACGAACTAGACCTATACGGCAATCAGGAGGGCAGTTCCTCCATTGCGGTGGAGTACGGTGGCGGCGTAGGCGACCATATGCTTACCTGGAGTAGCGTGGGCTACGGCGGTGACCAAATCCGCATCGACGAAACCCAACTCTTGTTTGACGGCTCCGAAGCGGGGTTCTACTGGTGCTTCAAGGAAGCAACCCTTACCCGCCGTGAAGAGGCCGACCAATGGGTATTGGAAGGCGATTGGGAAGGGATAGTATACGAAGGCACCCCCTGCTCGCCGGGGCACATCACCCTGTACCAGCCCAAGGAGCAAGATGCAGAGCCGGCTCCTGAAGTAGAAGGCTACGCCGATGGTAGCGACCGCCAGGTTCAAGTGGCCCAAACGCTAAGCACCCCAGGCACTACCTTGCAGCTCTCCATTTGGGACAATGCACAAGAGGATGGCGACATCGTAACGGTGTTCGTAAATGACGAGCCCGTGCTAGAAAAGATCAAAACTACGGAGGAGCACAAAAAATACGAGATCCCCCTCTCACCCGGCGATAACTATCTCATCTTCCATGCGGAAAATCTGGGATCGAGCCCACCCAATACCGCTGCCATCGCCCTGATCGGGGCAGGCATACGCCGCCGCATTATCCTCCGATCCGACCTGCAAACCAGTGGGGCGGTGCTGATTAAAGTGGAGGAATAGCTTTGTGAGTAGGCCAACTCCTTCAATTAGTAAATACAAGAATTACCCGTACCTGCTCTTAGTATCTCAAATGAGGATTTGATCATCAACACCACTGAGCGGTTTAATTCACTTGGCAATACTGGTATCGAAGTATTGAAATACGTTGATTTTGAAAGAAATATCGGTTTTCCACTTCTACATGAAAATTAGCGAAAGAAAATAGTCAAAGTAATTGTCAATAAAGAAGGCACTTCCTCTCCTTTTGGTTTAAAAATTAAGAATTCCTCATCGGTAGTTTGGAAAATACCTGCCGGTAAGCCAAGGATAACTTTTGGAATGTCACAGAGAGATGTGAGTATGTCGGACGAAAATTTTTGGGTGGTATTACATACAGGTAGGAAAGAAAAAATCCTTCAATCAAGCCCAATATTATTTTGATCTCTCTAACTTAGTAATTAAAGCCAGTTAATTTTTACAACTATGAACAAGCTACTTGTGCTTATAGCACTATTCATTGCCAGCAATTCACTTTCATTCGCTCAAGTTTCCGTAGAAGGAGTGGATATCAACAATCTAGATATTCAATACTGCGAGTTAGTAGGGTACAAAAAATCCTTAGTAGGTTCTAAAATTGTAGTGGTTGTAGATTATGGACAGGAGTTCAAGCTATTTCAGTCACAGTTGATTAAAGGGCCCGACGGAAACGCAGTCGTATTTAATACCATGGTAGATGCACTAAATTTCATGGAAAAAAACGGATGGGAATATTTGAATAACTATGTAATCACCTCCGGCAATAGCCTCATTTACCGTTATCTATTGCAACGAAAAGAAGAATAACCACCTGTACTGGTAGCCACCTAATCATCGCAGCGACAACCTAAAAAGTCTTGCTCATAGCGGACTACCTAAGGATTATTCATCTACCGCATATTTCCTTGCATTCCCCCCACCCAGCACACTACCTTGCGCCATGCTGTTGAGCGCACACACACCAGACAAAGTAGAGGCGGGCTGCGACGAAGCCGGGCGGGGGTGCCAGGAAGGCCCTGTCGTGGCGGCGGCCGTCAT
>DMST01000368.1:0-2719 GCA_003454975.1 Cytophagales bacterium
ATGGTGGTGGCGGAAAGGATGGTAATGTGTTTCCGGTTAGGAAGCGTGCCGATGGGATGACAGACGCCATGCCAGGTGTAGCCGCTCCTTGTCAAAGACCCGAATGAAATCGGAAATCTTTGTCCTTGAGTCAAATATTCCGAGGTCTAAAAAGAAAAAACCGGGGTCTCATGTTCCCACATATTCCTAAAGGATTGTCATTGTATCACTATGACATGCCTTTTAAGAATAGAAGTAATAGTCAAGAACCAAAAGCTTGCGAGTAATCGGATAGGACTCCCGTATCTAAATTTTTAAAGAAGGAAATCTCCTGATATGAAGGAGAGATGCTGAAGGCGGAGAGGATTTTAGCCAAGTACGAATGAAATACGATTCCGATTCTGCAGCAAGTAGCTTGTTGGTACTGATCAGATTTATTAACCGAAGATTATCAGCGAGCCTGAGTTAATGACATTATCTCAGTTCAAAAGAATATTTCAAAAACCATTTTAGAGCACTACCTCAAAGCAGATCAACACTTCATGGGTGGCAAAGCCTCACTGAAGTGTGATAGCTAGAAAGTGCCTTTTAAACCTTTGTAACCTCGCATTCAAAATAGAGTCGGGTTAGGCAAGTCTTTATCTTATTAAGTTCGGTATCTCTCCCAAGTTTTACTAACTAATCTCTAGTTTGGGTGTGTAAGAGGTGAACTGTAAATAACTCCGAGTTATGATTCAATCCCATTGAGTTTCTGCCACACCCTTTTGTATTCTTCTCCACTTAGCTTAGAACCTGCAGGCCTAACGTTTTCCCAAATGTCTCCACTTTGCTCCCGTAGCCAATTACTGACCGAATCGGTAGGCTGAGAGAAGATTTCTCCCTGCACGGCTTCATTATAAAGCTGACCGAGGCGATTGGCGATACTCCGGGGTACCTGATTCTTCCGCATCAGCACCCCTTCGTCGGTATTTACCCCATAGTGCAAGTAAGCAGGTAAGTTGGCCATCCGTTTTTGCTCTACCTCCGATAGGCTATCCCAATCAATACCGCTGGTGGGCATTTTTTGTAAAGCAGCCAGCCCCCAGGTAGCAGAATGTGCAACTACCTTATACAGAGCCTGGGTCGCTTTTTGAATGGCGCGGTTCGTGTCGTCATTCGGGTAAAATTGGCGAGCGATGGTGGCGATACTCTTACCATTCACCCACCCAATGATGAGCCGGGCGATACTGGACTGATCTAAAGGTCTTTCTTCCGATTTTAGTGAATCTAATGACTGGCGTATTTCATAGGTTCCCATCATGATTCCCACCAGCTTTTGCATGCTTTGATTTTGTTCTGAAAACAATTGGTTTTTATTCCAATCACCAGCAGCAAGGCCCGCCCCTTGCAATCTGCCCATCATTTGGTTTACCGATACCGAAGAAAATCCGGTAGCGTCCGATAAGGTGTCATGTCCCTCCTTGATGGATGAAGCATACGCTCTAAGCTTGTCCCGTAAGAAGGTTTTCTTATCTACAGGTAATTGTGAGTACCCTAGAGTGCCTTGTAGTTTTTGTTCTAATTGGGCTAAGAAAGTTTCTTGGCTCTGAACCTGCGTTCGCAAATGAGAAATGTATTGCAAGATGGCCGACCAACGATCATCAAAGTATAACCAAGTATTGAAATCAGCATCTTGGCGCTCTAACGCTTTGTCAATCGCACTTACTAATTGTGAAAGCAAGTCTTCAGAGGCTGATTTTACATATTCAGCAACTGTGGACAAATCACTCTCACTGGTCACGGCCATGCCTACCCAACCCATACTATCTTGCCCGGCCCGGCCTACTCGGCCTGCCAAATTCCAAAAGTCCCGTACGGGCATGGCACCAGCGAAAGGATAGTTGTAAGAACCCATGATGACCGCCGAGACGGGGAAGTTGATACCCTGGGCAATGGTAGTGGTGGCTACTAGGGCTTGCAGCTTTTCCTGCGCCATCAGATCTTCGATCAAAAAGCGAATCTCATCGGGTAATGCGGAGCTGTGTACCGCAATCCTTCGGGTCAAGAACTTGGCCAAGGGGAAGTCCTTACCCAACTCACTTTGCACCAACTTGATCAACAAATCAACGTCCTCGTCTTCCACAAACGTAGCTGGCGATTGCTCATATAGGGACTCCGCGATCGTATAGGTTTTACCCGGATCAGGGGCCAGTACTATAATGGGTGCTTCCAAGCTCAGAAATCCTGCCGCTACGCCTTGAGTAATTTTGACTTTGGATCCTTTTGTTTGGGTTACCGTTTGTTCGGGATTTCCTTCGCATAATGGAATCGCGTTCCCTACTTCATAGGTGCCTTTATTGGTATGGAGGGTCTTTAGTTGAAAATTATACTTCCTTGCCTTACCTTCTACCTCCACGGCCCCAATCACCCGCTCGTTGGGTTGCCACCAGTCCAATTCCAAATTAATCACCTGGCCCCGGTCTCCCGCTAGCCATTGCGTGACCTCGCCCGAATTGGAAATGTCGGGAGTCATCAACAGGAAATTAGCCTCTTCGCAGTCGTTTTTGATGGTAGATAGTAGAAACTCAAGGTTTAGACCGCGTTGTTTCTCTTCCAGGTTATGGGCCTCGTCTACTACAGCCAGTACCAACGGTCGTTCCTGGGTGGTTCCCAGCCCTTGGCGTACCAGAAGGTTCATTTTCTCATACGTGGTCACCAGCACATCAAAAGCGGTCTGGTTGCCGCTCTCCTCCACCAAGTT
>DMST01000368.1:2756-8954 GCA_003454975.1 Cytophagales bacterium
TTCCACCAAGTGCTGCTCAAAGCCATCTAGCTCAATCGCTCCGCTGGCCTTTTCCACCGTGATCCCAATGCGGCCCAAATCCCGTTTGAGTTGATTGTACACTTGGTTTACCAAGGCCTTGGTAGGTGCCAGGTAGGCCACCCAACCACCTTGGGCTTTGAATTGGTTGAGGGCCTGCAACATGCGGTATTCCGCAATCAGGGTTTTGCCGCTAGAGGTGGGTAAGTTGACCACTACCGCCCGATGCGCCGGGTTGAGCAATTCACCATCCAGAATGGATTTCTTTTGCGGATACAGGAGCTCGAAGATGCCACTATGTTCCTGTTTACTGATGAATTTGTTGAACGTAGTTACCCAATTATTGATGCCTCGGGTGTTATACCAGATGGTGTTGCGCACTAGCTTTACGGCAAAGGCCTCAAAGAACTGGTATATTAGATTCAGACTGATGTTGCCCGACTTCTGGGCATATTCTCTGGCAAGCTGGCCATGATACTTCAATTGATCTTCCGGCTCCAGCGGGCGGCCCTCAACTAGGTACTGCCCCAGAATATCAATGTTTTTGGTAAAGTGATACAGTGACACTAGCTCAGCCGCGCCGTAGGGTCTGCTATCCGTATCCAGTGCTGCCAGAAAGGTGTTTTCAAATTCATTTTGCTCGGTCCTAAGCTTTTGAATCAATTCAACTGCTTCATCAATTTGGTGCCAGTTTTCTTTCCGAACCAGTTTTATCACCGCTTTGAAGGCAAGCCTGAGTACCCGTTGGTTCCAGGTAGGGCCCGCATCTACCTCTTGAATTTGCTCATCAATACCCTTCAGGTATTGTTTTACAAAGTGCCAATGCTCACCCAGGTACCCAAACGCCATGAGCTTGAACGTCTCATAGACAAAAATCTCTGGGTCAGCCTCGGTCGGTAATTGGCTGGCAATGTCAAAGTAAGTAGCACACAGGGCTTTGAATTCATCGGCAGTGGTGGGCGCATCTCGGTTGTCCCATAGCTCAACAATGCGCAGTTCGCACAGCTCTTTCCCTTTGGTAAGCACCTCAACATCCTGTAAACTTTGCTCCAGGCGGTCGAATCGTTTGGCTACCTTTCCTTTTTGTATCAGCAGACCAATCCCATCTAGCATATCAGGATATGCTGCGGTCAGATGGTGATATTTGGTCGCGATACTCATGCGGCGTTTTCATTCATTACCCCTTGCCATGTCTTTTGTTCGAGGGGTACATACAAGGCAACCAGCCTAAGCCCAGCGGGTTCCGTTATTTCTCCTTGTAGTCGGCGGTACGAAGGCGCTACATCTTCCTCATCCGAAGCCACGTCGCGCACGAGCACTCCCGCTAAGTGATACTGTGCAGCCTGGCTATAATAGTTCTTTAAGGCAGTCGTAAAATCTTGAGCAAAGGGATGGTTTGCGGGCAAGTTCGTGGTTTTGCTCTTCAGATAAGCAATGAGAATCTGCCGTTTACTTCGGCTACTCCCCAAGTCCAACAACTGATTTTCGATTCCATCCCTTGTGGTCATTACTTGAGGGGGCCGATTAGCCGTTTCCGAAGAGGTTTTTACCTCCCCAAAAAGAAAGGAGGTTTGTCCTTCCAGCTCCAAAAAGCCCACCAGGTCGGCACCCGTTTTGTTGCCTTTGGGGTTGCGGGCATCTCGTAGTTCATTCCAATGAAAGCGACACGAAAATTCCTTTTCAAGGAGTATTTCGGCAAAGGCTTCTCCAATGCGAAAGTTTTTAACTTGAACATCCTCAGATTCCAAGGCTTGGATATCGGCCATCAGACCTCCTGAAACCGCAAAGCCCGTGTCCGTTTGCAAGGCTCTTAGCTGATTTAGCGTATCGTCTCTTTCTTCACGGTCAAGCAGATTGTCCTTTACGGAGCCTTGTAAAAGTGTGCGGCATTCTTGCTCCTGCAGACTTATGCCTTGGTAGCCCCTGTGCTTAGTGTCCGTATGTTGATACGTGGTCTTCAATCGCTTGTCGTATCCCCTCTTAATCTATAGCCTTCTTGGTACTATGAATTGAGGCTAAAATAGGTTTCCTATTTCGGAATTGGTTTAATAACGAAAAGTACACTAGCTAAACGAAAGAGACCAGCTACTTCGCAAATAGTTATTAACGTCTCTGTTTTGAATTTTGAATCTTCAAATCAGCTGGTCCATGGGCAGACTCAGGAAGCCATCGCAGCTTGCAATTGTCCTACAAAAAAAGGACTTTGAGCGCATGCGCCTTCCCTTGCTTCTTTGCCTCTTGCTTACGCTGGGTAGTATTGGCCCGCTGTGGTCCTCGCCTCAGCCACCTCGGGGTGCGCCCCAGCAGGATACTGCCCACCTGTTGCCTTCGAGTCCCCGACGTTCCGTCGGCCTCAGGCCACCGGGAGCCCCACTACCCGATACCGTGGGGTGGCAGTATGTAGATAGAGATAAACAAGATTCTATCCCGATTTTCATCCAGCAGCCTAATCAGAATTCAGAAAGATGGTATATCTCCAAAAGCAATGATTACAGATACAGGACTTGGCTACACTATAATAGAGATTCCGCTCTAGCCCTAAGAAGCAATAATGCCCGAATTCAAACACCTATTCATGTAATTGGGTTTTATGATTGGTCTTCTGATGTTGAAACCGCCCACTTTTGGGAGATAGACGAAAAACACACTTTTTTCTTCAATACTACAAAGGTGACATTTGATCAGTGTGTCATTTTAAGAGGTCTTGACACAGTACTCGAATTTTATTCAAGCGGCTCTCATTACCGCCAAGAAGTGGAAATGAAGACAGATTCCTTTCCCATTGGAATAGCTCTAGAATCTTCCATTTTGTATAAAGATTTCACCTTTACTGAATGTGACGTCAAAGGCGGAGCCTATTTTGTTGGCTCTCAATTTCTTGGTCTTGCAAGTTTTGAATCCTCTAACTTCCAAGGCCCAGTGCCTGTTTATTTTAATGGTGTTATTTGGGGGGATACCGTAGTGATGAGCGAGGCTACTTTTAGATCTCAGGTAGATTTTGATAGCTCAGTCTTACCCCGGTATTGGGACTTTTCTTATGTAACCCTCGACACACTGGTAGACCTTACCGTGACAAAGCTGGATAGTGGGCAGGATTCCTGCCAAATCAATCTGGTAGGGACCGACCTAAACAAAGTGAAGCTAGATTATCAGAAGTATCGTCTATTCTTTCCAAAAGGTACGGCTACCGAAGAAAAGCGGCGCATGTATGAAACGCTACTTAAGCAATTTGAAACCAACGGCTACCGCGATAGCTACCGTCTGCTGGATATGGAGTACCGAGGCTTTGACTACCGCACCCGGGCGGATGAAAGTGGCCTACTGGGCCATGTGTGGTTTAGGGTGGCCAATTGGGTAGACCGGACCTGGTGGCGCTATGGTTACGAGAAGGGCCGGATCTTCGCCTGGACGGGGGGCTTGTTCGGTGGCTTCTGGCTACTCAACTTTCTCTTTCTCGGTCTGCTACACGAGCAGGTGTACCCCATCCCGGCCGTATGGCGGGCACACGGTGGGGAGGTAACGGACCACAAGCATTATATTTTGTGGGGTCCCCAACTTGTCGCATTCTGGCGGCCTGCTGCTCGCAGCCTTTTCTACAGTGCCCTGTACACAGGCTTTGTATTCTTTGGCCTCAAGATGGAGCTGGACCGGATGCCCTTCCGCCACTGGCTGGGTACGGTATACCTCTTTGTGCAGTACATCCTGGGCCTGGCCTGCCTGGGCTACCTCGCCAATGTGGTGATCACGGGGTAAGCCTTTCTAAAGCTGCAAATAATCAACATAACCGATCCTCCTTCCAGTTCTTGGGGTTATGCTGATTGTAGGTTACGTTGTTGTGAAACGTAGCTTCGCCTTGGATTACATGATCGTGATACTTGGGCTGCTATCCTAAAAGCGGTTCAACCCTGCGTGCTTTCATGGTGATGGAAGATTTGAATCGGCCTACGCTGGCGGATGATAAATCCCTTCTACGGGTGTAGACCTATCCCGACACACACATTACTCCAACCGTCTTGCACCCCTGGTAAGGCTGCTCACGACCCTTGATAGCTGCCCAAACCGTAACGAGGAAATAAACCAAGGAGGTCGGGCCCGGTGGTGCTCCGACAGGATCGGTGTGTTTGTTAGCTTTCGGCGCCATGGGTTCCCGCAAGCTGAGAGGTGAAGGCTGTGTGCGGATTCGTGAAATTCCGTTGCAGAGGTACGGGTATGAGCGCCCTGGAGGGCGCTGTATCTGAAATTGAAACTCAGCCAGACACGTGGCTAAGGACTGGCCCCGGCTACGACTCTTCGTATAGCCGGTCATGATCCCAAACCTATGGTTTGGTTATCCTCGCCACCCCAAAGACTGCCAGACAAGCCGCAGTGCCCACCAGATTGACGGATAGCAAATCGCCGTAGGGAACCTCCCACCAGCGCAGCCAGGTGGGTATCTGGTTGATAGCTAGCAGGATGCCCAGGCCTAGGCCGATGCAAATGGCGGCGTAGAACGCCCAGCGGGGTGCTTGCCACCGCCAGAAGAGAAACACGGGCGCTAAACCGATGACCATGGTGCCGCTGATGGTGGTGGCGGAAAGGATGGTGGGGTTGAGGAAGACGGGTAGGGTTCCGAGTATGGCGAGGGAGGCCATCATCCAGCGGCCTGTGGATACGCGTGGGGTAGGGGCGACCTTGAGGTCAAGTACCATCAGCTTGGAGAAGCTGGAAAAGGTGGAGTCTAGCGTAGAGGCAGCGGAGGTGATCATGATGAAGTTCATGAGGAGCATCATGACCAAACCCAGCGACTGACTGACGGTAACGGTAGCCGGAGCAGCTAGCCCAGCCTGCTGCCCGTAGATGCCTACGAAGCTAAACAGGGTGATAAAGAGAAAGCCCAGGCCGCCGGCCCAGAAGAAACTGCGGCGGGTGGTGGCCGGGTCGGTAATAAAGGCGCGGTCGGTCATGACGGGGTCATGAAAGGGATAGGAGAGGGACTGCACCAGGGCTACCCACAGCAGCGCGATACCGCCGGACATACTCCACTGGCCGGAGGCCGTATAGGTAGCCAGGCCTCCCGGGGTACGGGGCAGCAGCCAGCCCAAAATCACGACCAGCAAGAGGCCAAACACCACCATTTGGATGAGATCCGTAAGGAGGGAGCTGCGCAGCCCACCCTTGAGTACGTAGGCTAGGGTGAGGGCGGTAAATACCAGAATGGAGAGGTAGTAGGGCTGTGAACCGGGCTCGCCAAAGTAGCTGCCGATGACCATGGTGTTGGACCAGACCTCGTTGAAGAGCCGGAAAGCAATGAGTAGGGAGAAAATGGCGATGGCTCCTTTGCCGTAGCGGTCACCCAAAAAGTGATGAATGCTGGTGAAACCACCCTTTACGCGCAGCTGGTACAGCACAATGCCGGCTACCACAAAGCTAAGGTAATATCCAGCGTAGGCAACGCCTCCTACCATGCCGTAGCTGTACCCTAGGTTGGCGGCGTTAGTAATGGACTTAGCGAAGATCCAAGAGATAACCAGGCTGCTGGTGAGCAGAAAGGTGTTGGGGGCCTTTACTGTTTCGGAGGTGGCTTTGAAGAAGTCGCTCACCTTGCGCGACCAGGGGGCCAGGAAGAACAGGGCGATGCTAGAGCCTAGTACCAATACCCATTGCCAAGTGAGAGCCGATTCCATGCCTGCGATTACTTTTTTGAGTCACGAAAGAAGCCATTCGGGGGGCATTCGCCAAATGGAATGAAGAAAGGCCAAGGATTTGTCGTGGGGATTCGGATATCCCGGATGTAGGGGGCAGAATAAATATCCATGAGAAAGTCGGGTAGCTAACTCTCCTCCCTGCCCAAGTAGGAGTGCCGAAGGCGAGGTGGTTTGAGAGGTGTCGGTAGGTTCAGCGGGTGTAAATTTTAGGGTTCAAATGATGATTAATACGCCATCTACCTTGCATCACGGGTTCCGTACGATCACAAACCGATACTCCTCCCGGGTGTATTTTTTGCCCCGAAAGTGGGCCAACCCCGCTCCTAAGCCAAACGTGCCTGCTCCTACGCCTAGCGTGTACAAACCTGTTAGGTTACCGAACGGGCCAGGGCCAACGCCCAGAAATTGCCCCAAACCCACGAGGCCTAGCCCGGCACCAGCCACCATAATGATGCCACCAGAAACGGAGAGTGGACGCCCGCCCAGGCTACGCAGG
>DMST01000368.1:9014-10781 GCA_003454975.1 Cytophagales bacterium
CCAGGCGGATGCTCGTGACCTCGGCCCAAGCAAATTCCGTCATCGCCCAGTAGAAGTGTACAGTGACGGTGTCTGGGGTGACGCCCGCGATGATTCCCTTAGCCGGGCGCCCTTCCAGTATTCCCTCAATCACCACCATGTCGCCTTTTGCGAAAGTGGCTACTTCCTGCCCATCTTCTATAGATTGTATCTGCAACTTGTAGGATTGCGCCCAGGAAAAGGGCATCAGAGAAATAAGGAGGAAGAAACAGCAAGAGGTTGTTTTCATGTAAAAGAATAATCGTTTCTGGCAGGAAATCCTAATCAGGTGTTTTGTGCTCTGATGGATGGGCCTATTTTCGCGGAAAAACCACGAATCATCTCTCGTACCATGAACTACCTGTTTTGCAATACCTCCAGTGCCCAGCCTTTAGCCGATGCTGTAGCCCAACATCTGGATTTGGATCGCGGAGTGCTTTACTCTGAGGAGTTTTCTGACGGTGAAATATTCGTCCGGTTTGAGAGTAGCATCCGGGGCAATGCGTTGTTCTTATTAGCCCAGCCCGCGATGCCCTACGCCAACTTGTTTGAGATGTACCTGGCCGTAGATGCTGCCCGCCGGGCCTCGGCCCAAGAAATTATCTGTGTGCTGCCTTACCTCCCCCACAGCCGACAGGAGCGGAAGGATACCGTACGTACTTCCATTGCCGCCCGGGTGGTAGCCGATTTCCTACAGACGGTAGGTGCTGACCGGGTAGTGACCGTGGAATTGCATACCAGCACCATCGAGGGCTTTTACAAAATACCGGTAGACCACCTCCATACAGACAATCTGTTCATCCAACACATCAAGGAGAGTAATCTGAATAACCTCTGCCTGGTCTCTCCGGACTTTGGTGGACTTAAGCGCATCCGCCAATACAAGAAGGCCTTGGATGTGCCTTTGGCGGTTATTCATAAGGAGCGCCTGAAACCGAATCAGGTATCGAACATGGAGGTAATTGGGGAAGTGAAAGGGGCGGATGTGGTGATTGTGGACGACCTGATTGACACCGCAGGCACCCTATGTAAGGCGGCCGATATGCTGATGGCCGAAGGGGCCAACAGCGTGCGAGCTTACATCACACACGGAGTTCTCAGTGGCCCAGCCTATGATCGGATTGAAGCATCTCCTTTGGAAAAACTGTATATCACGGATACCATCCCACTTAAAAAGCAATCCGACAAAATCGAGATTATTTCCTGTGCTCCCTTGATTGCAGCGGCCATGCAGCGCCTCATGACCGGCCAGAGCCTCAAAGCCCTTGCCGAACCGGTTGGCGTGAAAAACTAGTTCGTACACGAACCTGAGGAGCTGGGCACAGTAACTCTAGTTGCGGTGCAATTCCGTTGTGGAAGGTGTATGGCTAAGCTTCAGCTACGGTTCGGGCCGGAATTGGGTAGAACCGCACTACCTTAACCGCAATCCCTTACAACCTTCTCCGCAAAGCCACCACAATATTCCGGCCCGGAGCGCTGATGCCGCTAGAGTAGGGGCGGTAGTGCGTGTCCAGAATATTCTCTACAGCCAGCTGAGCTGATAGTCGATCGTTGATCAGGTAGTTGCCCCGAACGTTGAGGGTGAGCCAGCCCAGGCTTCCCACCTCCCCGGGCGGGTATAGATGTGGCTTGTCCTGCTCGCTGGGCGCCAAGTCTTCCCAGGCACGGCCAAACTGGAAGGGCACAAAGAATTCTGCCCGCCAGCGGTCTTGCTGATAGGTGGCACTCAATTGCCCAAAAGCTGGCGGC
>DMST01000368.1:10796-31381 GCA_003454975.1 Cytophagales bacterium
GCCGTAGTGGCACCCGGCCGTCCAGGTCATAGCCATCCGTCCAGGTGAAAGTACCTTTCGCACTGAGGTGCTTGCCCATCCGCACCGTGGCCGTGGCGCTTAGTCCAAATATGCGGGCTTGCGCCGCATTCACAATGGCTTCTACCTGGCTCAGGGTACCGTCGTAGATCAGGCTGTCGCGCCCGTCCAGGGTAAACTCACGGCGTACCATGGCGTCAATGTACCAAGCGTAGAAACCCGTTAACTGCAAGTCTACCTTTTCGGCAGCCGTATAGCGCAATCCAAGTTCAGCATTGTACACGTACTCTGGCCTCAGGCCAGGATTAGGTACCACCACATTACCCGGTTCGCTATCAAATACCTTCCCGATGTCGTCAATATTAGGTGCCCGGAATCCGGTAGACAGTAGTGCATTCACCTGCCACGATGCGCCTACGCGCTGTGCCAAACCAATAGAGCCGTTGAGTGCTCCTGTACTGAGTGGGATGCTGTCCCAAGGAAAGTCAAAAAACTGCCCTGAAAAACGAGCCAATAGGTCTACGTAGCTGTAGCGTATTCCAGTGGTCAGGGTGCCAGTTTCCCATGGGTGCCACTTATGACTCAGGTATGCCGCCAGGGTACTGTAGGTGCTGCCCCCGTCTGGGTATCGGGTACTGGTGGAATCCGTTTCGCCCGTATCAATATCCGTTACCGTACCCGAACTGCCAATGGTGTTGGTAGTCATTTCGGCACCGTAAAACAGTTGATGCGTCTCCGAAAGTATTTTGTCAAAGTCGGCGTTGAAGGAGAACACATCCACATCCTCAGTGCGTGACCGCAAAGTTGTACTTTCGAACCGTCGGTCGTTTCTACTTTCTTGGTAATCCTGATAACCCAAGGCCACCTTCATTTCGTCGTACAAGGGGGTTGGGCGATAGTGGTATAGCGTAAGCGCATTGAACCACCAGGTTTGGGGCCCGTAGTACCACTCCGCATTACGTGGGGTACCGTTGCGCCGCTCAATCAAACGGTCGTACCGGGGTACATCGCTGGTGGTATTGTACATCGATACTCCTCGTAACTCCAGCCCGTCGGCGAGCCTGATTTTGGTTTTAGAAAAACCACTGTAGGTCCTGAAACCTGAGAAAACTTGCACGGCTCCGTTAGGATTCTGGAAAATGCTGTCGATTCCATTTACCCGTTGCACATACCAATTTCGCTCGCCAAATCGATCAGGATCTCCTAAGCCATTCAGGCCCGTGCGCAAATCATTGAAATCCGAGTAGGACCCGCCTAAAATCCAGGATACCCGCTGGGTACTTATGGCAAGCTGTGCGGATGCGGTAAGTTCCTGATTTGCAGAACTGAACCGAGTGAGCACCCCGGTGCGCCAGGTAGTACTGTCAGAATATTCGGGGTTGGCCGTATGGAAATCCATTACTCCGCCCAAGGCGTCGGAGCCGTAGATCACTGAGCCGGGCCCCAGCACTACTTCGGCACTTTCCAGAAAGTTGGCGTCGATGTTTAGAATATTTTGAAGGTTCCCGCTGCGGTAGATGGGATTGTTCATCCGGATTCCGTCCACCACAATGAGCACTGAGTTGGCGGAAAACCCCCGGATCATGGGACTACCACCTCCCAGTTGACTTTTCTGTACAAATACTTCGCCTGTTTGGGCCAGCAGATCTGCACTAGTTTGAGGATTGCCCAAGGTGATTTCCTTGGCCGAGATTCGCATAATTTGGTTGGGAACTTCGCGCCGGTCTTGCTCCCATTTGTTACCCGATACCAGTACCTCATCCATTTGAACTACCTTTTCCTGTAGAAAAATCCGGAAGTCCATTTCGCGCAGCTGCTTTTTGGAGGTAGCAAACGTTTGGAAGGATGGGTGTTGTAAATAGATGGCTTCTTCTTCCTCAAATACAGAAAGGGAGGCTGTTCCCTGCTTGTTGGTGAGTACTGATTCGGAGGCCGAGCTGTTGTAAATAAATACTTCACTGATGGGAGCACCATCGGCTGCGTTGAGAACTTGAATGGTTTGGGCGGACAAATTAGAAATTCCCACCCATAGCAGGCACAGAGCCACTGCCAGGTATTTTGTTTGCTGCATACAGCCTGCAAACCTACAAAAAACGTGCGCGATTTCGTCAAAACTACATGGGTGGAATCAGGATTTTGATGACTGGCAAATGGAAGAAGTGAGTAGGTGGAATTGAGCTTAGAGAAGTAGAATACTGACTACAAAAAAAGCCCCTTTCGGGGCTCCTGTATTGGTTTTCGGTAGGTAATCAGAAGGTCTTCTCAAACAACTCCGTCATGGCTTGCCAAGACTGCTGATCAGCCTCTGCATTGTAGGCTAAGGGTAAGTTGAATTTTGGGCCCAATGAGTCTGCGGCTTTGCTGGTAAAACTGTGTACCGCACCCGGGTAGTTGACAAACTGGAAATCAGCTCCGGCTGCCTCCATATTCGTGGTGAAGGCATCAATGGCCTCCTGAGGCACAAACCCGTCATCTGCTCCGTTACAAACCAGCACTTTGGCGGTTACTGCGCCAACTTCAGGGGCCAATGCAGGTAGTGAACCGTGGAACGAAACTACTGCGTCCAAATCGACACCCAGGCTAGCCATGGCCAGCACCACACCTCCGCCAAAGCAGTAACCTATGGCACCTATTTTTTCACCGTCTACTTGTTCAGTGCCAGACAGGGTAGCCATCGCTTGTTCAAATCGGCCTTTGGCGGCATCCAAATCGCCCATAACCGCACCAGCAAATGCCCCGGCATCCTCAGGGTGGTCGGCTTGCTTGCCGTCGCCATACATGTCTACCGCCAAGGCCACGTACCCCATCTCGGCCAACATTTCGGCCCTCTGACGAGCATATTCATTATGCCCCCACCATTCGTGCACTACCAAAATGCCTGGCTGCGGACCCTCCGCATTTTCGTCGTAGGCCATGTAGCCATTCATGGTCAGCCCATCGAAAGTATAGCTTACCTCCTTGCCAACTACACTGGGATTTTTTTCCTCCATGGTCTCCGTTGAGTCCAAAGTTTCATCAGTGGTGTTAGCCTCACTTTCGCCACTACCACTGCAGGCAGCCATGGTCCAAACCAAGGCCCCAGCCATCATCCATTTTGTCATGTTCATCTGTTCACTAAGTTTTGGGTTGCAATAGGGAATTGACCTAAACTTAGTTTGAATGCAGGGCAATTTGAAGCCAAATGCAGTTCCATTGGGAATTCTAGGGTGAAATACTCCTCTAATGGGCTGAACTATTGATTTTCGTGTATTTGGGAGCTTCAAAAATAAGGTGTGTTTATGAAGCAAGTCCAAGTCATAAAACCTCCTCTCAACAATCCATGATTCTACTGGTTGCCATGTAAGTTAATATTGTCATTCATTAAAGGATGAATTGTGAGTTATCCTTATCAATCATTGCGATCAGAAGTGTTACGCCTTTCCGAAGGTTCAGAGTCAGAGGTTGACCAAATTTTTAAACAGCTACGGCTCACCCAAATGAAGAAGGGTAAGAGGCTACTTCAGGCTGGGCAAATCTGCACAGTTTACATCTTCGTTCGGTCAGGGGCATTAAGGCTTTATCACAAAAGGCAGAATAAAGAATACACCGCTTGGATAGCCACAGAAGGACAAGTTTTCACAGAACTGGATAGCTACCTATTTCAAAAGCCTACTCAAATATGGATTGAAGCTATAGAGGACGCAGAAGTGTTACTTATTTCAAAAGCTGAAAGTGATGAACTCGCCAAGAAATCATTTGCATATAATACCCTACTTCGTCGGACTGTGGAGGAATCCTTTGCCTTCATGTCTCGAAACATTATAGCATTTCAGAGTGCTACTGCTGAAGAACGATATCGAACTTTAGAGGAGGAGAAAAACTGGTTGATGTATTTTCCTATGAAGTACCTGCACAGTTTTTTTGGCGTAACTCAAAGTACTTTTAGCCGAATTCGGGGCCGAAAAGCCTAACAAGTTGTTTTTGCTTTAAGGCAAAAAAGTGAGTTCATCTAGTTGCTTTCTTTGGCTATCCATTCACACAAAATTCACAAAAGATGAATATCGTTTTTGCCCTAGTTGTAGGTTTATTGGTAGCATTGGTTTTGTTGAATTATACCCTGCCCGTAAAGGTTCAATACCTGGAATCTATCTTGATACAAGCTCCGTTGAATAAGGTCTATGATGCTGTCCGATATCAAGATCAATTAATGTCCTGGTCAGCCTGGCCTAAGGAAACCAAATCAGATTGTAGAGTAGAAGGCAATGACGGTACATTGGGTGCAAAAACCATCTATCTGAGGAAAGGGAAAGCGTTTGGCTATCAGGAAGTTATTGAACTAAAGGAGTTGGAACACGTAGGTTTCTTTCTTACCAGCAAGGCTCCCTTTGAACAGACCACCCATCTTCATTTTTATTTTAAGTCGACTGAGGATAGTAAAACCGAAGTGAGCCTTTGGTTTGATAACCGGTTGAAAAAACCGAGCCACATTCTGCCCTATCTTTTCGGCATTATCCGGTGGACTCACTCCATGCATTTGAAGGACTTACAAGGATTAAAGGAGTACGCCGAAGGTATTATTTTGGACAGGGCTAGCTAAGGAGAGGCTGTTTATCATTGGTTATCGATTAGATGATTTGAATATTCGATTCATTTGATTGAAAATATTGATGCGGTGGGTCTCTTCCGTGCCGCCCACCGAAAGTATTCCCAGGGCATCCTGTGACCAATGGGCCACCCAGTGGTCCTCTTGGTAGCCGTGGCTGCTTAGCAAACTCATTAGGTGTTGTGTGCCTGCTATCAATGCCTGGGTCCCCGTCCATTTGGCTTGAGAACCTAGCCGAATGGCCTCCGGTTGGTTGGAAAGTAGGGCATGCAGTGCTCCGTAGGCTGACCACCTCGCTTGGTCAATGCCTATTTGAACTTCGGTCAGCTTTTGCTGTACATGTTGGTGCTTCAATATGGGTTTGCCAAAGGAGATGCGAGGCTCCAGAAAGCTCCAGGTTTGCCGCAGCGCCTGCTCCAATATACAAGCACATACCAAGCCGTAGTATACACGTGCCAGGCCAACGGCACTTCCAAGGACGGGCAAGCCCTGGCCGGGCTCACCAAACAGAGCGTCAGCAGAAAGTTGCACCTCCTCTAACCCTACCGAAGCAATTGGGAGGGTACGAAGGCCAAGGGTTTGAAAGGGAGTTCCGGGAGAAACGCCCGAAAGATCGGTATTGGTGAGGAAGCAAGTGAGCCCCACAGTATCATCCAGCTTGGCCACCGTGAGCAGCAGCCCCGCCGTGTTACCATGAGCCAGGTGCCATTTGTGCCCGTTTAGCGTATAACCATCAGGGGTAGCACTAGCTTTGGTTTGGGTGCCAGGTACATCGGTACCCGACTGAGGTTCGGCAATGCCGATGGCAGATAAGGTGCCACTAAGTAATTTCGGGATGAATAGCTGCTGCTGCACAGGAGTCCCGGTTTGTAAGAGACCCGATAAAAATCCGGCCTGTGCCACACACGTGAGCAGAAAACCTACATCCGGACCACCCGTGGCTAGTCCTTCCAAGGCTGCGGTAAAATCCCACCAAGTTCTGCCCAACCCATCTTGGTCGGTAGGGATAGGAATACGCCAGAATTCTGTTTGGCATAGTGCCGCCCAGGCCGATTCATTGAATTTTCGCGAAGCATAATGGTTAGCGTAGCCTGGGGCAATATGTTCCTTGGCCCATTGGGCAAAGTAGGCCTTGCGTTTAGCCTGTTCGGTAGTCCACCCTTGTATCATGCTGTAAAAGTGTAGGGTGTCTTACATTCTCACAATAAACATCCACGTGAGCGGCTACAACCCCACAGGTAGGGCGGGTGTCCCCTAAACGACACCAATTTCAAAATACCATGAGTACTATTTTTAGAATCTCCACTGCCCTTTGCTTGGTAGGAGCCGTATTCTTCCTATCGGCTTGTGACATAGGTACTGCCTGTACCTTGGAGTTTCGTACCATTTCTATTGAACTCATTGGCGATACTCCCGATGATTTTTACACCTTAAGATCTTCCACCGGTGATACCATTCGCCTCAGTAATGAAACCTTTGAGGATTATTATCCCGTGCTGGACGATTCCTGGCAAGAAGAACTTCGTGGGTCTGAAGAGGAGTTCGTATTCGAAGCCGTCCTGGACGGAACGGTGGTAGTTAGTGAGACCTTTGTGGTAGAAGCCGACGTTTGCCACATCAACAAAGTAAGCGGACCTGAGTCTGCCACCATTGATTAATCCCATTCTATAGAAAAATACACAACACCCATAAATCATTCAGTCTCATGAAAACTTTGTCTTACAGTTTGCTCGGATTGTCCATTCTATTCCTTTCATCATGTGATTGGGGAGTGTCTTGCACCGAAGAGTTTAGAACAGTTGGTATTGACCTTACCGGTGGCACACCAGATGACTTTTACACCCTGCGGTCGTCCACGGGAGATACTATTCGGTTAATGGATGACGCCTTTCCTGGAGATTTTTATCCCGTGATCGATGATTCTTGGCAAGAAGAGTTGCAAGGATCTGAAGAAGAGTTTGTTTTTGAAGCCGTAGTAGATGGAACGGTGGTGGTAAGTGAAACATTTGTGATTGAGGCAGACCTGTGCCACATCAACAAAGTGAGTGGCCCTGACTCGGCATCTCTAGAATAATCGCCATTGGTGACGCTCGTTCTATGGCAGAATAGGATGGTTTAGCAGGGGATCAGGAGGTACTGATTAATTCCTGGCAAGAGGAATTACAAGGGGGTGAGGATAGTTTTATCTCTATAGCCTCATGGGATGTTTCGGCAGTAGCTAGGGAGTTTTCGTAACGGATGTAAAGGCCTGTCAAATTCACCCGTTTAGTTCACTTGCGAGTTCCTTTTTTCTTTAACCAGGGAGTCCACGATAATTGTACAAAATCGTTATTTACCAATGTTTATACAAAAAGGAAAGCCAACTCAAGAGAGTTGGCATCCTTAGCGTATTCCAAAATGATAATCGGCTAATTAAAAGTGGGCCAAATTTTCTGTGGGTTTGGTCCAAATTCTTTCAACTAACCCTGTACCAAGCCAAACGACAGGTTGTGACGAATGTTGTTGTATTTCCATGAATGGCCAATGTGTGCGAATGATGGGAAATGTCAACCGAATTCGAAGGCTTGAAATTCAAATTCCTATCTGATTTTCAATCGCTTGTTGTAAACTCTCTACCTCTTCCATCAGTGATTGATAACGCTGGAGTTTATATAAGTGGTTAATCTCTATGCGCCAAAGGTAGCTCAAGAGTTCTTTCTTTTCGGCTTCAGAAAGGGGAACCGGATGCTGAATGGCGATGAGGTTGCCCAATTCATCCCATTCAAAGTAAGGGTTGAGCATATCGTTAATGGGGTAGAAGTAGGTTTGGAATACCTGCATTTCTGCAGCGGTCTCCTCCAGCTTATACATGATCTGGTACCAGTAATCGTACAATGCCAAAATCTGCAAGCGGATACTATCGTTCGAGATGATTTCAAGTCCCTTCGACTTGAGGCTTTGGTAGCCGGATAAGTTCATAATGGAGGTATAATCCCTGACCAGCATGATGTAGTGGAAGCCCAACGAATCTTGTTTCACAGGTTCGTTCTGTAGCAGGCTGCGAAAATACCGACAGGCTTTGATGCTCTGCCGATGGCTGCTAGTATTACCGTCAATATCCTGTAGATCCAGAGAAAGGCCGTTATTGATCTCGGCCAAGATTTTCTCCTCGGCATGTTGATCCCGCCGATTGTCGTTCCAGTTGTTGAGTGCAAAGGCCGAGATAACTGCAATAAAGATGGATAGGAACTCAAAGGTGAGTTTTCGCCAAGGGATACTTTTCATGCCAAGGTGAAATGATGATGGGGAAGATACTGAGGAATCTGGTTGGTCTCAAATTTCCAGCACGAGCCCATCATAAGCCAGCTCTACATTGTCTGGCAGTTCCATCTCTACGTCTCTGTGCAGGCCTAGCCTGTGGCTAATGTGGGTGAAGTAGGTGGTTTCTGCACCCATCTCTTCCGCAAGTTCCAGCGCTTCATCCAGAGTGAGGTGGGAGAGATGTTTGGTATGCTGGAGAGCATTGAGCACCAAGACCTTGCTGCCTTTAATCTTCTCCTTCTCCTCTGGGGCAATGGTTTTAGCGTCGGTGATGTAGGTGAAGTCCCCAATGCGGAAACCCAATACGGGTAATTTGTAGTGCATCACTTCTATGGGGATGAAATCTACTCCCTCAATGGTGATGGGGGCATTGTGGAGATCGTGTAGTTCCACTTGGGGGATACCTGGGTATTTCACTGCCGCAAAGATGTAGGCAAACTCCCGCTTCAGGCTCTCTTGCACGCGCGGATGCGCATACACAGGCATATCCTTTTGCTGCTTGAAGTTAAAAGCCCTGATATCATCCAGGCCGGCGGTGTGGTCTTTGTGCTCGTGAGAAAAAAGGACCGCGTCTAGCTGCTGTACATGATGGCGTAGCATTTGCTGTCGAAAATCGGGCCCGGTATCAATAACGAAGGTCTTGCCTTGAGTCTCCAGCATAATACTGGTACGCAGGCGCTTGTCATGAGGGTCAAGGGACTGACAAACCGGACAGCTACAACCAATGACGGGCACCCCTTGTGAGGTGCCCGTTCCTAAGAAGGTGACGATCAAGTGGCCGGGGTTTGGCTGGGTTTCAAATCCTGATAAAGCTTTCGCGATTTATCAGACATCCGGTCGGTATTTAGCTCTACCGACTTTATTATTTCCACCAGAGCATTGATTCGGCCATCTAGCGGGTAATATTTGTTGACAATCGCGATTTGGGTGTCTCTCAGAAGGCAGTACCCAGACTTAAACTTGCCTTTCTCGTACCGCAACACGTAATCCGATTCGGTAAATATCTCCTCCAGTTTATTGAGAAAGTGTTTAGTGTACTTTACCTCCATTCGCGGTAGATTACTTGGTGTATTTCTTCACTACGTCTACCAGGTTATCAAAGTCCAAGGGCTTAGGCAAGAACTCATTGATACCCACTGCTTTGAAATCATCCTCGGTGTAGTTTTTAGCATTGCCGGAAATCGCAATGATAGGAATTTGCGATTTTTTGGGGTCGTCCATTCCACGGATTTCCTTCGCACATTCCATACCATCCATCAGGGGCATATTGATATCCATCAAGATAATATCGAAGTCATCGGACTTCAGCTTTTCCAAGACTTTCTTCCCGTCCTTGGCAGCGTGTATGGTGTAGTTTTGAATTTCGAGAATCTTCCGGGTCAGGTTTTGGATCACTGAGCTATCCTCAGCAACTAAGACGTTTTTCTTGTCGGCCATAAGGTCTAGAGATTTAAAAACGAAAGATAGTTATTTTTGAATTCATGGTGTTTTTCTCGGAGCCATTTTAAATCGCGGCTCAATTCCGGGTATCCTGCCTGCGGAGAAGCTTTCAATTTTGCTTCGGTTTCCTTGGCTGCGGTGGCCACCCTTTGCACCCCTAAGGTACCCGCATTTCCTTTTAATGTGTGCAATTTACCTAAAATATCCTGGTAGTCTTGGGTAGTAAGTGCCTGTTCCATATCGCCCAAAAATTCTTCCGCCTCCAGAGCAAACTCATCCAGGGTCATTTTTATTAGTTCGTTCCCGCCATACTTACCTAGCTGCCCTATTACCTCTGCATCTACTATGGGTTCAGAATCTGCCTCTTTTCGAACAGAAGGGGGCTCGGCGATCACCGGTTCAGGTGTGGGTTCCTCGGCTTTTAATGCGGCTATCTTGGCGTCAATTTCCTCGGGAGTAATATTGAGATCTTCGGGACGAGCGTACTCAATTACTTTCCGAATCAGCATATTAGCCTTGATGGGTTTAGGAAGGTAATCGTCCATGCCCGCTTCCAGAAATCGCTCCCGGTCCTCTTTCATAGAGTAGGCCGTCATGGCCACAATCGGTGGTAGCGTAATGTTGTCCAGGCTACGCAGATTTCGGGTCGTTTCCACGCCGTCCATCTCGGGCATCTGTATGTCCATGAACAGCAAATCAAACGTATCTTGCTGTATCTTCTCAATGGCCTCCTTACCGCTGCTGGCAAAGTGGGTGTCACAATTAGCCTTGTTCAGAATCTCACCCGCCACCATCCGGTTGATGGCGTTATCATCCGTAAGCAAAATCTTAGGCTGGGCATCGTCCGGGAAACGGTAACCTTCCAAATTCAGTGCCCGCTCTGCGCGTTCCTTATCCAGCACTACCTCCTCGTCTACCTCTTCCATAATGGCCGTGAACCAAAAGGTGCTACCTAGCCCCGGAGCGGACCATACCCCAATGTCGCCCCCCATCAGCCTGCACAACTGCTTGGAGATGGCCAGGCCCAGACCGGTTCCTCCGTAGCTTTTAGTAGAAGAGGTGTCCAGTTGGTTGAACGTGCCAAAGAGCTTCTTCATGTCCTCCTGGCTTATGCCAATGCCGGAGTCTTTCACCTTGGCCTCAATCAGGTATTTGTTCTCCGAACGCTTCTCCTTCACCTGCAAACTGATATCTACGGTTCCGCTCGATTCGGTGAATTTTATTGCGTTGGACAGCAAATTGGAGCATACCTGAAGGAAACGTGTTTCGTCTATGTTGACAAACTCAGGTAGGTCGCCCATCAGGTGGTACTTGAGGGTAATGTCCTTATTGACCGCGTTCTGCTCAAACAGGGCATGCAGTTTCTCAATGGTTTTGCTGAGTCTGCATCCCGTTTTCTTGAGCTTCATCTTACCAGCCTCAATCTTGGATAGGTCCAGGATGTCGTTCAGGATATTGAGTAGAGTCTCCGAAGACTTTTTGATGGTCCCCACAAACCGCTGTTGCTCTTGGTCCAGGGTGGTGTTGTCCAGCAGGTCTATCATCCCGATGATCCCGTTCATGGGTGTCCGGATTTCGTGGCTCATGTTGGCCAGAAATTGCTCCTTCACCTTTAAGGATTTCTCGGCTACCTCCTTGGCCTTCACCAGGTCTTCGTTCACCTTTTTCAGCTGAGTGATATCCCGGGCTACCCCTTCAATGGAGATAGTGCCATGCTGGCGGTTGAGAATCAACCTAACGTTGCAGATGCATTGCATCAGCTGTCCGTCTTTCCGGATGATGGTGGCTTCAAAGTTCCGGACCCGACGCTTACGGATTAGCTGACGGATCAGGTCCTTGGTTTTCTTATTATAGAGGTAGTAGTCGGTGATATTCTTGTTGAGCGTCTCATCAGGATCATATCCGGTCAATTCCAGAATAGAAGGACTCAACATGGTGATGGTACCATTCGGGTCGCACTGGAAGTAAATATCCTGAATGGATTCGAAGATATTCCGGAAGGTTTCCTCCCGTTCCTTCAGCCGAAGCTGGTATAATTTCTCCTCCGTTATGTCGTGTCCAATGCCCGAAACCTCCGTG
The DNA here is from genome assembly GCA_003454975.1 of Cytophagales bacterium. Classification (GTDB taxonomy): domain Bacteria; phylum Bacteroidota; class Bacteroidia; order Cytophagales; family Cyclobacteriaceae; genus DMST01. The sequence continues at coordinate 22,216 of DMST01000368.1, forward strand.
ATTTTTCCGTTTTGGAAGATTGGGTTTAGGTAAAATTCTTTGAAATGTTCCTCCCCATTGCCTGATGAGAGTCCCATTTCAAAGTTGAGCGATTCGCCCGAGAAGACTTTGTCGAACTTTTCCCCCCAAAATTCTTCGTATTGTTGGTTCACAATTTCCAGTCCGTCATGCGCCTGGGTAGGGGAGATGGGCTCAATCCGGTACTGGTTGTCCAGAAAATCAGAGTAATTGGTGTTGTAGGAGGTGTGTTCTCCTTTTCGGTTGACGGACCAGATTAGGTGGCTTGAGCTTTCGAAAATGGCGTTGAGTCGCGCCGTTTGCGTCATGATTTTCTCCTCATTCCGCTTCCGCTCGATGGCCAAGGCTATCTGCCCGCTAATGAAGTCGAGCAGTTCCAGGTCCTTGAGAGAATAGGTATTCGGGTCATTGTAGTCCTGCACACAAATGAGGCCCGTTACACGATTGTCCAACCGCATGGGTACCCCCAGCCACACCTTGGCCAGAGGGCCATGCAACACAATCTTTTCCTGAACGGCCAACTTCACGATGTCATCCTCTACCATGAAGGTAGGCTTGCTCTGGTACATAGCGTACTCGGTGAGCCCTTTGCCCAGACGGCGCTCCTGCTGAATGTAGGTATCACCGTAGTTTACATCTACGAAGTAGGGAAAACGTATGGTCTCGTCTTCCATTAGGCTGATGTAGAAGTTATCCACCGGAATAATCTTTCTCAGCTCCATGTGGATGTTGTGAAAGAGATTCTGTAGGTCGTCTGACTGTACCGTCAGGTTGGCAATTTTGTAGTATAGATTCTGTGCCTTCTCTGCCCGTATCCGGTCTGTGATGTCGTGGAAAATGCCGCGGAATTCCGAAGGCATTCCGTCTTCGAAGCTACAGTTGACACTACCAGAAAGGTGAATCTGCTTGCCGGTTTTGGAGAGGAACACCGTCTCTATCTTCTCAATGCGCTCTCCCTTGCTTATGCGCTCAATGTACCGCAGAAACATATCCTTGTAGGACGGCTCCACAATTTGGTCTAGGCGCAACTTCCTGTTCTCAGCTTCAGTATATTCTAACTTCTCTTGCCAGGCTTGATTCACCAACGTCAGGGACCGGTCAGGATTGAAAGCCATGATCAGGTCATTGGCATTGTCAAACAGCTGTTTGAGCTGGGTTGTGGTACGATTGAGCGCCTCGCGGACTTTCTTTTTCTCGGTGATGTTCTCACCGATGATGGTCATGCCGGATACCTGCTCTTGGGCGTTGTTCAGAATGATGGTACTGAACTTTACCCGCAGCAGCCCACCCTGGTTAGTCTTCATGAAGGCCTCAAAACCTCCAGAAAGCTGCCCTTGCCTTATAAAATCTTTGAATCGTTGCCGTACAATCTTCTTGCCGCCTTCGGGCATCAATACATCGAAGATGTTTTTGTGCAGCAGATCGTTGTATTCAAAACCACTGGCCTGTAGCAGTGCTTGGTTACAGAAAGTGATGTTGCCTTCATTGTCAGTACTGATGGCCAGGAAGTTGACGTTTTCCAGGGACTGCTGCAGCTTCTTTTCTGACTCCACCAGGGCAGCATCCAAGTTGCGCTGCTCGTCCTCCCGTTTCCCATCCGTAATGTCGATGGCTGCCGCTGTAAACCCCGTAAAATTGCCTTCTACATCGTAACAGGGTATACCGGTATCCACTACATACCTGTACTGGCCGTCGTGGCGTTTCAGCCGGTAGGTATGTTCATACTTTTTTCGGCCAGAAAAAGCCTCCTCAAGCCGGGTTTTTATGATGGGCTTATCCTCTGGGTGTAGGTTTTCTAGCCAGCCGTCATCCAGCTCCTCCTTCTGCTTACGGCCGGTAAAGCCCAGCCATTGTTTGCTGAAGTGGTAGAACCGGTTATTGGGGTCGGTCATCTTTAGGAGAACCGGTGCGTTCTCGGGCAAATTGGCCGAAGAAGTGAGTGCGCCCAGGTCATAGTCCCTTGCCGTAGGGGCTTGGGCTTTCTCAAACAGCGTGAGCATGAGGTAGTCGGCGTTTTTCCAGGGCATGGCCTGCACCTTTACCTCAGTTGTGAGTAGCTTGCCGGTATTGGTACTCCACTGCCAGCTCATTTGCTGTGGTTGGCCTTGAGCCGACCGCTCAAACCTTCGTTGAATACTGCGCCGTGTGGCTTGTCCTTCTCGTTGATATTTGGGCAGCCAGGTCCATATTTCAGTATCCTTGATGTCAGTAGGATTTACCTCCAATAGTACTAGACCAGCCTTGTTTACCTGCACAATGGTTTCTCCCTCAATCAGCAGCATCGGCTCCTTGGCAGCCTCTAGCAGGGAAGAAAATTCTGCTAGCGCTTGTTCTTTAGAATATGAGTCACGTTTAATGTGGTCGCTCCCCTTCATAATTGCGGTTACTGTCCAAATAGATGGCCTTCTCTGCCCAATATAGGTCGGATTTTCCGATTTAGTGGGTAGAAGATATAAGTTACATAATTTGCCTCATTGGTAAAATCCGCTAAATGCTCGCTACTATCGATGAGCCCTTATCTTTGCACGATGGATGGAGACAATCCGACTTCGATTTTGTTGGTTTTGGTAGGACCGACGGCCGTAGGCAAAACGGATTTGGCCGTGCAGTGGGCCAAGCAGTGGAATACGGAGGTCATTTCTGCTGACTCTCGCCAGATGTACCAAGAAATGGCGATTGGTACGGCCAAGCCCACCGTTGAGGAAATGCAAGGAGTGCCGCATCATTTTGTAGATGATCGGTCCGTTCGTCAGCCCATCAGTGCTGGAGATTTTGAGCGCGAGGCGGTAGAAAAGGCCGGAGATCTATTTACCCAGCATCAGGTGGTGGTGGTAGCGGGTGGCTCGGGCCTGTACGTGAAGGCTATGTTGGAAGGTTTTGACGAGATGCCCGACATTCCCCCTGGACTTCGAGAGCAGCTGAACCAACGGCTGGCAGACGAAGGAATTGTTTCGTTGCAGGAGCAGTTGAAGGAACTAGACCCTGAACACTACAGTCGCATGGATATTCAGAACCCCCAGCGGTTGGTGCGGGCGCTTGAGGTATGCTTGGCTACCGGTGAGCCCTACACCGTTTACCGCAAAGGGAAGGGCAGGGGTGCTACCCGGCCGTGGCGGAGCGTGGTAGTGGGCCTGGACCGGGATCGGGAGGAGCTATATGACAGGATCAACCTGCGTATGGATCTGATGCTACAGCAGGGATTAATAGGCGAGGCGGAAGCCCTACATCCTTTAAAGCACCTGGATCCTTTGCAAACCGTGGGCTATCAGGAAATATTTGGATGGATGGACGGGGAGTATGATCAAGAGGAAATGGTGCGTTTGCTCAAGCGGAATTCACGCCACTATGCCAAGCGTCAACTTACCTGGTTTCGCCGCCAACATGAAGTGAAATGGTTTCATCCCGACCAGAAAGACGAGATGGATACGTTTTTACAAACTGCCGTTAGGCCTTAAACCGCCTTGTACCCCATGATTTGCCCTACAAAGCTATTGGGCTTACGAGTCACCAAGGAGTTGTATTGATGTGCAATCTGGTGATATTCATCCATTGCCTCCTGGGTATCAGATAGGTGTTTTTTGAAGGCCTCTATTCCTTTTTCATCCAACCCTTCGGCTACTGCCAATTCATCTACTTTGCTAATCACCTGGTCCTGATGGCGCAGCAATCCTTGGGCATCCTCGATCTCCTTCCATTCCAGAAACTTTAGATCTCCTATTGAGAGTAAGGCTTTCGCCAGAGTAATGCGCTCCTCGGCCAAGGTTTTCAACCGTTCCATTGCTGCTGCCAGCTGATTACTTTTGGACCGAATGGTAGTGTAGGAGAGCATGAAAGTAAGAAAGACTAAGCCAAAAATGGCTACAAAGGTGGGGAGGGTTCCTAACATGGTGCGAAGGTAATACAGAAAGGATTGTGAGGGTATTATTATCCTGATCAGTTACCAATACACAAATAATATTGAATTTGTTTGAGGCTGACTTAAGATGAAGTCAAAAGATAGGGGTAGGAGAATTAGGGAAGCGTTTCCCGAAGGCTTCATAACGGGATGATTAAGCAAAAAAGGGAATTAGACCGACCCAGTTGACCGACACCATGGCTATGAATGTGGTGTCCCTATTTCTCAATCTACGGCACCAGCTTTGTGCTAAAGAAGTTAAATAGGAAAGACTTTATCGGACGTTTAGCTTTTTGCAAGCTTCCCTTCTATGCCTTGTAGAATGCCTTGCTCATTGAAGGTGGCCACTACCTCTTGGATTCCCCGGGTGGCCAGAATGATCGTGTCTTCTTCTATGGTCTCAAGCCCTCGAGCAGTTGCATAGTGAAGGAAGGCGGCCCGGTGGTCCAACGGTAAACCGGAGATTAACTGTGGGAAAAGGGTAATTACACGCTCTATCGCCTCTGGATCAATTTTCGGGATCAAGTCGCTTTTGATGGTAGCTACCAGGGTGCCGGTTCCATAGTTGGCGCAGTAGTATCCATCTGCCTGAAACACACCTCTGCCTATCGTACCTGCCTGATATTCAAATCCTTCCGGCACTTCAAAATGCCCCGTCGTCATCTCAGGAATCCGGTGCTTTTCCCCCAGCTCCCGGAGTGTATTGGCTTGGGTAAGCAGAGGTTCAGGTATGTTGCTCTGGCTATTGGCCCAGCCCCACATCCAAGTGTGATCCTGAAAGGATAGAGACCCCAGGATTTGAATGGGAAAGTTCAACTGCCCTCCAAAAGTCAAGCGGGCAGCGGGCAGATCTATTTGCCAGTCCTGGTCACCAATGATATCCCCTAAGTTTTGTTGCATTTCGAAGGACATTCCTGCAGACTGGTTGAGGAGTGCTTGCCAGGAAGACCAGTCTTGAAAGGTAAAAACCGGAAGGGGAGGAGGAGGGGTGTGAGACATTTAGGGATTAGTTTAAAGAAAAATAGCTTCTGTAAAACAGGATACAACGAATATCCGTGCCTTACAAAAGCTACTTTCAAAAATACTCGAAGGAGCGATTCTTATATACTCAGGATGTTTACCATCCGCAGCAGATCAGGATTCAAGGGTTTGTCCTTAGAGATGGCATCCCCAAAGGGGGTATATACCAGTTTGTCGTTGATGACTCCGGCCATCACATTCACTTGTCCGTTGAGGAGGCCTTCCAAAGCCCCTAATCCCAAGCGGGAGGCCAGGATACGGTCTACCGCAGAAGGTGCTCCGCCCCGCTGTATGTGGCCCAAGGTAGTCACCTTGATGTCTTTGCCCTGTAGGTGAGGCTTCACCTTCTGAGCTATTGTCATGGCGTCACCCTCCTCGTCACCTTCGGCTACCACAACAATGGCCGAGGTCTTCGAGCGATTCCACCCATCAGTGAGGGTGTTCACCACGTCATCAATGGTGGTGAGCGTTTCGGGTACCATCACCAGCTCAGCACCGCCCCCAATCCCAGATTGGATGGCAATATAGCCGGAGTCACGTCCCATCACTTCAATGAAGAAAACACGGTCGTGTGAGTTGGCAGTATCCCTGATTTTATCAATAGCTTCCAAGGCGGTATTGACCGCGGTATCGAAGCCAATAGTATAGTCTGTACCAAACAAGTCGTTATCGATGGTACCGGGAGCACCTACTGTAGGGATACCGTATTCTTCGTAGAATATCTTAGCCCCGGTGAAGGTACCGTCGCCACCAATGGCTACCAGGCCCTCTATGTCCCGCTTCTTCAGCTGCTCATACGCTTTCTTTCTACCTTCCTTGGTTTTGAATTCCATGCTTCGGGCAGACTTGAGAATGGTTCCGCCGCGCTGTACGGTGTTGCTCACCGAGTAGGACTTCATCTTCAGGATATCTCCCTCAATCATTCCCTGGTAACCGTAGCGTATGCCATATATTTCTTTTCCGTAGTAGATGGCTCCCCGAACTACTGCACGGATGGCAGCATTCATGCCTGGGGCGTCACCTCCGGAGGTGAAAACAGCAATTTTATCCATTGAGGCCAAACAAATTGATTTGCGGATCAAGTATACGCAAAATACCAGCGGGGAGAAATGCCAGATTGACGGTATAAACGCCCTTTAGGGCCCAAATTCGGGTAAAAATCAGGATGGAATCGATTTCGATGGTTTTCTGTGAATAAGTCCTGTTTTTTGGTCAATTACGATTTGCCCTGGGTGTGGATAATTGACTTGGCCCGGTGCCACACATTTTCGGCCAGTTTGTTCAATGCAGGAGATAGCCGAAACCAAAGTAATGGAGGTACAAAAGCCAAAGTGATGAGGGCAGAACGTACGATGATATCGAGCCAAACATTGGGTAATGTGGGAAGGAAAAATCCTACCAAAGCGGCAATCCCGCCAAGCGCAAGAATCTTTACCGTTGTGAGGGTGTAGGGGAAAAGGCTAAGCTTAAAGTACACGATCCCCATCCGAATGAGGATATACAATATTCCCGTGATAAATGTGGCGATGGCAGCACCATTGATCCCGTATAGCGGGATAAGCCATAAGTTGGTGAGTACAGTGGTAACGCCCAGGAATATAAAGGCAAAGAGATTGAACCGATAGTATTTAGAAAATTGGATGAGCCCGGCCACGTTGTTCAAGGACATCTCGCATACCTTAATGCCTCCCAATATGATGAATACCCAGTATCCCTGAGAGTAGATGTCCGTCTTGGGCATAATTTGGTACAAGCTGCTTAAGTTGGCGCTAATGCCAATGTAAAGTAATATACCAATGGCCAACAGGAGATTGGCGTTGGACTTATACACCTCAGATGCTTTTTGGAGATCTCCATTTTCAAAGGCCTCAGCTAGCACCGGATTGTTACTTTGTATGACCCCCTTTTTAGGAAGCTCTACCACCATTGCCATCATTAAGGAGGTAGTATAGATGGCCACCTGCTCCAGGCCCAAAAAGCCGGTGATCATGAACGAGTCTACGTAGTTGACGATAATCATGGCACTGGCCCCTGCCAAGGTGAACAGGGAAAAAGTAAATAGCTGCCTCCGTTCTGATTTGGGGACTAACTCCTTAGGCATTTTAATCCGTAAGGCTCCTTTTTTTCTTAAAAAAATGGCTAGCAGAAGAACGGACAGTCCATTGAAAAGGATGAGGTTGCCGACTAGCAATGGGAAAGAGATGAGGCCGTATTGGTACAAACCAATGGCTAAAAAGGCGCCTAGCTTAAGGCCTACATCACGCAAAAGATTGGGCAGGAAGATAAAGTACCTAGCCCTGCAGAACCCCTCCATCAACACGTTGAGCACCATGATAAATACTAGCCCTACAATAAATACATCGTATTCCTTTACCTGCGGAGATTTTTCTTCGAAAAAACGAAATAGAGGCGTGTGAAAAGCAATGAGCAGAACGATGAAAAGGAGAAAGCCAACCCCGGCCTGCTGGAAAATGTAGCCTTCGAATTGGCTGTTGGCTTCGGGGTTTTTGCTGTATTTGGGATGGTAACGGGCAATGGCCGTGGGGACACCCAATTGGGCAATGGGTACCAACATGAGGGCAGCAAAATGAATGGCTCGGTAAAGACCCAGTTCTTCGGGGTTGAGTATCTCGGGAAAGAAAAACAGGACATTGATATATCCCAGTCCTACTCCTATATAAGAAGATATCGTGGTGAGAATGCTTTGGCGTGCAATGATGCCCATGAAGTAGTTGCTCTTCCCCTGTCCCACCTGAGGCAAGGTAGGGGATCTATGGTTCTGTTATAGTTTCTATCTTCCAACCGTAGAGGGAGGAAAAAAATTGCGCTGCTAAGCTACCAAGTTGAGACCAAAAGGAAAAAGCACGCTTGGTTCATCTCTACTCGGAAGGAATTAGCCTGAAGGGCATGCTTAGTACTACTTTTTAGCACAAGCGTCGCCGAGCATACCATACCTAGCTCGATACCTACTTTCCATTTCAGACCTTTGGGGCATAGAAAATTCTAACTGGAATCATGAAAGCATCGCTTCCCCTTTTTCTTAGTATCCTGCTGCTGGGCAGTTGTAAGTTGGCCGATCTGCAGACGGATGCTTCACAGCGTAACGCCCAGCCTGAGCAGGCCCGGGAATGGCTAGAACGAATGGCCGAAGCCCACGGCATAGACGTGCTACAGTCCCTAGACACTTACACAGTGTCCATGGAAGATGAATTCTTTGGTATGATGGGAGGAGCCATTAGCCCATATGGGGATAAGCTAGGCAAGTTTACCGCAGACTATATTCCCGGCACCTTCGATGGCCGAATGACCATGTCTTCGGGTAAGCTGGAAGGGCAAACCTGGGGCATACAGTCTTGGCAAACGTACACACAACAAGCAGGGCAAGACAAAGTATGGAAGCAGGAAGACGATGCCTACTTCTGGTTGCCCACCTACCAGTACTTTGTAGAGTTTCCGTTTCGCATTCTGCAAGCAGATATGTTGGCGCTGGCCGGAGAGCAGACCATTATGGGTAAGCCTTGTGTTGGTGTGCTGGCCTCCTGGGGACAGCTGGCACCGCAAGAGGAAACGGACCAGTACCTGGCTTGGATAGACAAGGAAACCTATCAGCTGGTGAAGCTGCAATACACGGTACGGGAAGCGGCCGGGTTTATGATTGGCTCAGCGCTGTACCGTGATTATCAGGACTATGGGGGGCTGAAGTTGCCTAGCCGGATGTCAGTCGGTAGCAAAGCCGAGGAGGGCAAGTATATGCATGAGATGCGCATCCTGGATTTTACACCCAATGCACTGCCTGTTTCCGAGCTGCGGCCCCAGCCCGGTCTGGCGATTATGGGAGATGCCAAGCCGGAGTAGGCAACCATTCTGATCATAGCTGCCTCTTTTCAAATTTCGACATTTCTTTTACCTAGTGGGACCTACGCCGCGCGGGGTACGGGCGTAATGGGCACGATCCTCGTCTGGCCCTGGCGCAGGTATTGTACTTCGGTCATCTGCAGGATTTCCCGCTGGCTTAGCAGCTTGAACAGGCCGTGCAAACTTTCTACACGCTTCCCGTGGAAGTGGGTAAGAATATCGCCTTCTTCTAGCTGGGAACGTCCGGCTGGGGAGTCCTCCTGAATGTGGGAGATGAACAGGCCCCGTTCGCCAGACAGGGCGTGGTGCCGGAGTACCCGGGTAGGAATATCCACCTCTTGCAGGCCCAAGCCTAGGTAGGCCTTGAATACTTTACCC
>DMST01000369.1:0-3013 GCA_003454975.1 Cytophagales bacterium
GGGTGAACGCTTACCCATAGTGGGTGTAGTGCAGGACTTCCACAAGTACAACTTTGATACCCCCCTACGGCCTACACTATTTCGGCTAAGCCGGGAAGAGGACAGCCGCTATTTGGCGGTTTCGGTGTCACCAGAGGCAGCACCCGAAGCCTATGAGGAACTGCAGGTACTTTGGGCAGAGAGTTTCCCCGAAATTCCCTTTGATGGTGAATATCAGGAAGATATCTGGGGGCCCTACTTCTCTGAGATTAGCATTCACGGCCTGTTTTGGCGAATGATTGCGGTCATCGCCATGCTGCTGGCAGGGTTGGGGCTGTATGGTCTCATCACGGTTCACGTATCAGGGCGGCTACAGGAATTCAGCATACGAAAGGTACTGGGAGCCGAGGGTTGGCACATCGGCCAAAACATATCCAGGAAGTACCTGCTGTTGTTCGGTATTGCATTGAGCTTGGGAGCACCGGCCAGCTTCTTCATGATCCGGTTCATTTTCGAGATCGCCTATCCTTACCACATGGAGGTACACTGGCTGGGCGTAACCCCAGCCCTGATTCTGCTACTGGGCGTCCTGCTAGGTGTGGTACTGAGCCAGGTATATAAACTAAAGAAATGGAACCCCGTACGGGGACTGCGGTTGGAATAGCCGCCCTACATGCGCAACAACAAACCTCATATACCTAAACTGCCTCAGGCGTTTTTCAAGTGGTACTGCAAACCGGACCGCTACGAAGAGCTGCACGGTGATCTGGAGGAGTTTTTCTACGACCGCGTGGAAACCTCGGGCCTGGCCAAAGCCCGCTGGTACTACCTCTACAATGTGATTCGCTGCTGCCAGCCTTATGCCTGGAAAACGTCGCCGAGGCGCAACTTGCTTTTTACTATGGTCAGAAACTATTACAAAACGAGCCTCAGGAGTATGAAAAGGAATCCCCTGAGCACCTTCATCAACCTCTTTGGGCTCTCTGTAGCCTTAGGAGTAAACCTGGTCATCTTCGCCTATTTCCGGTTCGATGCCCAGATAGATCAGCACCACCAATACAAAGACGAGGTCTTTTTGACTACGTTTTATGGCAACCGCGAGGGCACCACCGAACAGTACGGCTATACCCCGGCTCCGCTGGGCACTTTATTGCGTGAGGACGTGGCGGGTATTTCGGAAGTAGCCCGGGTGAAAGACGTACCAGGGGTAGTTAAGCAGGAAGAGCTGGTATTCCAGGAAAACCTACGGTTTGTAGATCCTTCTTTTCTTGATCTGCTCACTTTTCCGCTACAATGGGGAGACCCGGCAGCACTGGAGGACCCCAGCCAGCTCATTCTGTCGGCCGCGATGGCCGAGAGGTACTTTGGTGTGGGGCAAAATCCGGTGGGTAAAGAGATACTGATCAAAACAGGCCCAGACCGTTCTCAGCGGTTCACGGTGGGTGGCGTAGCGGAGCCCTTTCCGAGAGCGCACGCTATCAGCTTCCAAATCCTCATTCCCTTTGAGAATCTCATTTGGGCGGACCCCAGTTTTCATAAAGACGAGTGGCAGACTACTGTAAACGCTACGCTAGTACGCCTGGCTCAACCGAGCCAACAGCATAGCGTGGTGGCCTCCTTTGCTCCGTACCAAGAGTGGCACAATACTGCCCAGCCAGACAAGCCCATTCAAGGGTTTGGGTTGGTTTCCATTGCTGATCTGCATAACCAGTCCGGGGATATCATTGGGGACATTTCCTTCGACATCACCGATTCTACAGCCTTTGCCCTACCTATCCTGGGGATCTTCATCCTCATTTTGGCCTGCTTCAATTACATCAACATTGCCATTGTATCGGCTTCTCGTCGATTGAAGGAGATTGGGGTCAGGAAGGTAATTGGTGCACACCGTGGCAAAGTGGTATTCCAGTTCCTGGCCGAAAACATGCTGGTAACCGGGCTCGCGGCCCTGCTAGGTCTAGGGCTGGCCCTATCCGTTTTCCTGCCTTGGTTTGTACCCATCTCCGGCCAACCACTGGCCCTCTCCATTCTGGACGGATACATGTGGCTTTTCCTGGTAGGCGCTGTTTTGGGCACGGGCATCGTATCTGGCTTGTACCCTTCCCTGTACATTTCCCGCTTTAGCGTGATCAAGATCTTCAAGGGCACCGTTCGGTTTGGCCGTAAGAATACCCTCACCAAGGTTTTTCTATCCATACAGTTGATTGTGGCCTGTATGCTCATCACTGGGGCGGTCATGTTCACTCAGAACTCTTACTACCAGGCCAATCGGGATTGGGGATACAATCATGCAGAAACTCTATACACTCCGTTGCCCGATAGCCTGGGCTACTTTCGGATGGAAGAAGTACTGGCCTCCTCAGCACATACGGTTTCTTTAGCCGGGGCCAGTGAGCACCTGGGAAGTAACCACATTACCGCCACGGTACTTTTGCCCCATGGGGAGTATGAAGCCCATCACTTGCGGGTGAGCCCCGGATATCTGGAAACCATGGACCTGGAGCTAATACAGGGCCGCTCATTCAGGGAAGACTTTGCTACGGACGAACATGCCGTAATTGTCAATGAGCTCTTCCTCAAAAGCATGGAAGTGGCCCTGGGCGATGCCTTTGACATGGCTGGTGAACGATATACCGTGGTAGGAGTAGTAGAGGATTTTCACAGCTACAATTTTTACCGTCGATTGGCTCCTACCTTGTTTACCGTAGCAGCACCTGCGGAGTACCGGTATCTGGCTCTTCGAACCCGCGAGGGCTCGCAAACGGCGGCCAAAGCCGCATTGCAACAGGCATGGAGCAGTTTTTATCCGGAGGATCCCTTCCAGGGCGGGTATCAGTCTGGGCTGTATGCCGGGTTTTATGCGGAGTTAGAAAACATGAAGCTATTCCCCAGAACCATCGCCATGGTAGCCGTGCTGTTGGCCTGTTTGGGGCTGTATGGTTTGGTATCGCTCAACGTTAGAGGCCGGGTTCGGGAGCTAAGCATCCGGAAGGTACTAGGCGCCGGACTGCCCCAGCTCTCCAATGCCGTTACC
>DMST01000369.1:3064-3785 GCA_003454975.1 Cytophagales bacterium
CTTACCCGCCAATACCTGTGGCTTACCCTAATGGCCTTGCTGATTGGTGCCCCACTCAGCTACCTCTCCATGAGCAGCTTTATCGGGATGATGTTCGAATACCCCATGCCTTTTGGGCCTTCCGGGGTCCTCTTTTCTGTACTCTTGCTGGTAAGCGTACTCCTATTGGTAGTTGCTACGCAAATCGTCAAAGTCATCCAATTCAATCCCGTAGACGGACTGAAACAAGAGTAACCACAAAGACATAATCCACTCATTTTTAATCACTTACAACAAGTGGACAGGGGGAGTACAGCCTTTTCGGTGCCTACTACCGCGTACAACACAAGTCAAAAACTAAAAAATAAAGCCTTATGAGTACCCTTACCAACACGTTAAGTCTTCCCCGAAAACGGGACGTAAATGGCCGCAAGGCCGTCTTACTTGCAGGAAAAATCTGGTTTCTGGTAGCCACCCCAGGGTTGTGGGTTTTTGCGCTCTACATTTTTGGATTCTACGGGCTTACGGCTTTTCAAGGCAACCATGCCCGGTGGGCCGAGGCTCTGCCTGAAGGATTTCTTCCGCACGACCCCGTAGGCAACGGGGCCTTGATTACGCACATCGTCTTCGCCTTTTTCATCAACGTAGGTGGGCCACTACAATTCATTCCGGCTTTCCGCAGAAAGTACCCCAAATTTCACCGTTACAACGGTCGCCTGCTGGTCTTCTCCGGGCTAGTGGT
>DMST01000369.1:3837-13653 GCA_003454975.1 Cytophagales bacterium
GGGCGTGTACATGACCTGGGTACGGGGGTCGGCAGGGGGGCCTATTCTGGGAATGGGCAATACGTTGGCCGGGGTACTCATCCTGCTTTTTAGCATCTGGGCAGTCCGTACGGCCCGTCAAAAGCAGTTTCAGCAGCACCAGCGCTGGGCCTTACGCCTTTTCCTGGTTTGCAATGTCACCTGGTTCTTTCGGGTGGGCATGTTTCTCTGGATTCTGCTGACTGGCGGTGCCGGTGTTGACTTTGAAACCTTCACCGGTCCCTTTGTCACCTTCTGGGCCTACGGCCAATTTATCATCCCCCTGCTACTTGCAGAACTCTACTTCCAAGGCCTCAAAAACATAAAACCTAGCACTCAATATGTAATCTCTGGGGTCCTACTGGGGGTCACCCTCCTTATGCTGATAGGCATACTAGTGGTGACGGTAGGTGCATGGATACCGCGAGTTGTGGGCTAAACCAAGTATCATCATGATTTTCAAGATTCTATTAGCGATACACATTACTGCCGGAGCCTTAGGGATTGGGTCTGGCATGGGTGCTTTGCTTTTCCGCAAAGGTCAGAAACGGCACAACCAGTGGGGACGAGTGTTTTACTATGCCATGCTCACCATGGGGTCTTCGGCCTTCTTATTGGGCATCTTTTTCCAAGGTTCCTTGATGAACGGCACCATCGGTCTGTTCACTACTTATTTGGTCATCAGTGCTTTTGGGGCCGTGAAAAATCGTACCGGACATGCGGGCAGGCGCGAAACCTGGGAGTTCGTTTTGGGCTTAGTCTGCTTACTCATCTTTGGAATACTTTCGGTAGATGTATTGCGAAACGGAACAAAAACAGATGGTCTGCCCTTTCCGGTGTACTACAGCTACACGGGAGTCGCCCTGCTTGTCTCCTTGTTCGATCTCAAATTGATTAAAAACCGAGGTATTTATGGTGCCCAAAGAATTGGTAGGCACTTGGGCAGGATGTGTATTGCCTTGCTTATCGCCACGGCTTCCTACTTCCTGGGTCAGCCCAACTTTCTACCGGCTCCCATTCGGGGTACATTCATTCCCGTGATCCCGGTATTACTCGTGTTGCTATCCTGGATATTTTGGTTGGTGAAGAACTTTGCCACCCGGCGCTTTAAGAAGCGGAAAGTCCGGGCCATGGCCTAGCGTTGATTCGCCGCTTTTACCTCAGCATTCAACTGTTTGAAGTCCACCTCACCTTTCAGGGCTTTAACATGATTGAGCATCACCAAAGCTCGGGTAATTCGTTTATCCGAGCTTTTTACCGTGCTAACCCAATGAATGAGGGTGCGTTGTTTGCCGGGAGTGAGTTGATGAAAGTACTTGCTGCCTTCTTCGTCCTGATCCCATAAGACTTGCAGTTCTTCCGGTACAGGCATACCGTAGGGCGAATCGTCTACTTCCAAGGTAAGAGGCACTTCATCACCTACCTCTACTTTAAGAGCCTTCCGCTCTTTTTGATTGATAAAAATGTACCACTCTCCTCCCCCACGGGGCATGAGCGCACAGTGCTTTTTAGTTCCGTCAAGAAAAGTGACAATGACTCGTTTCTTATCCTCACGCACGTAAGGTTCCGCTACGGAGAGAGGCACCGCCAAATGGTACTGCCAAATACTGGACAGGCTCTCGTCTTGAAACCGATCTACCCTGGCAGTGAAAGTGTCCATTTTCATTGAAGGATGTCAGCGGAGTACATCAAGTCTAAGCCACGAGAAAGTATGTACCGTACAGGCCAGGAGTCGCCTACCTTAGTAGAGTCGGTAGCGTTGGGATGAAAGACAAAGTTCTCATGGTTGGCCCCTACTCCCGGAGGCAAATACCAACTGCGGGCGTCTACCGCTACCGTATCACCTACAAAAAAGCTATCTACCACCAAGGTGTTAGTTTTGTCCACGGCATCTATGTTGCCCTCGTTGGTTCGACTCATGAGAAAAGTGGCACGCTCCAATTTGCCGTGCTGAGGATTCAGGCAGGCTACTACTGCCACCTTAGCCGCTCCGTCGGCCCGACCATAACCACGAAACAACGACCGCTCCCAAACGCTTTCATCGCGCAAATACTTTTGGGTGATAAAGGACTGCTCGTTGCTACCACCGTCTACGGTAAATACTACCCAAGGAATATCGTACCGGTCGATATGGATCATTACCGCTCGCTCGTCTACCGGAGTGGCCGAGTGATGCATACTCCAAAGAATTTTTCCGTTGGGACCTCTTTTCTCCACGTACGCATCCTGATCGTCCTCGCTTACTTGGTCCGTACCGATGGTATATACATTGCCTTGGCTATCGGTAGCTTCCATTGTATTTTTAAGATCAGTGACCTCTTCATACACTTCCGCTTCTGCGGCAACATCAGGATTGCAGGTTTGAACAAAGCCAGAAATGGCTACTAACGAGCCGAGCATTAGGGTGCGTACCATAAAATAAGGGGTGCAATGGATTGCAGGGTTGCTAACTGTTTGATAGTTAGCATATTTTGTGCCACCAAAGAAAATAGGATTTTTTGGTTAATCCGAAAAAAGGCGGAAATTTTAGCGATAGACCCTTTTTCACTAATCTGAATACGAGCATGAGCGAACGTCATACTTATGAAATGGGCCTGGTAGGCAACTGTAGCTACCTGGGATACATCAACAAAGACACCAACGTGGACTGGATGTGCTGGCCCCGCTTTGACAGCAGTTTTGTATTTGGCGGTTTGCTCGACGATGAAAAAGGTGGTGAATTTTCTATTCGCCCCCGGGATACGGATTTCACCAGTCATCAGTACTACATCCAAAACACCAATGTGCTGTGCACGGAGATCACTACCGAAAAAGGTAGCTACCGGGTCACTGACTTTGCCCCTCGTTTTTTCCAGCACGACCGCTATTACAAACCACTGATGCTAGTGCGGAAGATTGAACCTATCCAAGGTGAGGTACAGGTTCGGGTGCGGTGCCGACCAACGGGGGATTACGGTGAAATCACGCCCAACACCTACCAAGGGAGCAATCACATCCAGTACCAGGGGCTAGAACGTTCTTTGCGGCTTACCACCAATATTAGCCTTAGTTACATAGCGGAAGATCAATTCTTCGTGCTCAACGAAGCAAAATATTTGGTGCTAACCTTTGGCCAGCCCATGGAAGCGAGTCTGGCCGGCACCGTGGAGGAATTCCAGAAGAAAACAGTGAACTACTGGCGCAAGTGGGCCAAGAGTACCAGCATTGGTTCTTTCTACCAAAGCGCGGTTATCCGCTCGGCTTTGGTGCTTAAGATTCACCAGTACGAAGACACAGGGGCCATCATTGCGGCGGGTACCACCAGCCTACCGGAGTCACCCGGTAGTGGCCGAAATTGGGACTACCGCTACTGCTGGATGCGCGATACCTATTACACGCTCAATGCGTTCAACAACATCGGCCACTTTGAGGAACTAGAGCGCTATTTCCACTACATCCGCAATGTGTTTGCCAATAGCCGTGATCAGGATAGGCTACAGCCCCTGTACACCATCTCGGCCCAGTTATCGATCGAAGAAAAGATATTCCCACTGAAGGGTTATCGTGGGAATACCCCCGTGCGAATAGGCAACCAAGCCTCCGAGCACATTCAGAACGACGTGTATGGTCAGGTGCTGGTATCGCTGCTGCCCTTATACTACGACCACCGCTTCCCAGACGAGCAGCGGTCGGCCAGCCTGGATTTGGTACGCGAGGTGCTTGACCAGATTGAGAAACGCATGGACCAGCCCGATGCTGGGTTATGGGAGTTCCGCGATATGGCTTATAAGTTCTGCTACACCTACCTGTTCCACTGGGCGGGAGCCAATGCCGCAGTGCGGATTGGGGAGCGGGCCAATGATGCTGAGATGGTGACCAAAGCACGCAAGCTGGTAGACCAGGCAGCAGAGTACATTGAGCAATGCTACGACGACGAGCGCGGTGTATATACCCAGGCCGTAGGGCTCAAGCAACTAGATGCCAGCTGCCTACAGCTGATCATGATGGGCTATCTGGACCCCAAAACGGAGCGTGCCCAACAACACCTG
Organism: Cytophagales bacterium; assembly: GCA_003454975.1. Classification (GTDB taxonomy): domain Bacteria; phylum Bacteroidota; class Bacteroidia; order Cytophagales; family Cyclobacteriaceae; genus DMST01. The sequence goes on from DMST01000369.1 coordinate 7,884, forward strand.
CGGGTACTGGAAGAGGAATTACGTACAGACGAGGGACTCTTCTATCGCTACAAACACGAGGATGATTTCGGCAAACCCGAGAGCACCTTCCTCATCTGTTCGTTCTGGTACATGGAGGCTCTGGCCATGGTAGGCCGTGTAGAGGAGGCCACCGATGTGTTCGACAATGTACTGAAGTACGCCAATCACCTGGGCCTGCTAGCTGAAGATGTAAACGAAAAGGACGGTAGCCAGTGGGGCAACTACCCCCAAGCCTACAGCCACGTAGGCCTGATGAACGCCGCTTACCGCATCGCTAAGAAAGTGGATCTACCAAGTTTCTTGGTGTAAGTCTAATGGAAATAGCTAGGTGATGGTTCTGCGGCTGGCGATCCAGTCACAGGACCAATACACCGCACCAGGAAGAGGTAAGATGGAGGGCCAGACCTCATGGCCTATCCAGTATCAGGTGTTTTGGAGTAAGAGGAGTTTGTTCTCTATACTACAAAACATCTTGGGGGAAGATCATGCCAAATACACCGTAGTAAACTTGAATATCGGCTTGCCCTCAGCATCCTTGGCGATGCTGCCTCCAGCATCCAGATCAAAGCTACCCTCAATCCGGTAGCGGGTGTCACCTTCGTCCATACTGGAGAATTCTGAAATGCGGTAAGCCTCCAGGCTAAAGGTGACCGGGTTCTTGTGTTTAGAAGAATGCTTGAAGGTATCCGAAATCACCTGAAAAGAGGTGAGGTGACCGCTGCCTCCAGCCAAACCATCCAGTTGGTTCTGCACTTGCATGAGCAAGGATGCGGGCATCACGTGATCGGTATCACCCACACTTCTGAGCAACTCCTCAATTTCGTCCATAGCCAACATAACTTTGCGGGTTTCCATATAATCCTTCACCATCGGGTCATCGTACACCCCTTTGAAGGAATCCGCGATGCAATCCGTACACCAAGTACGTAGCGGTTCGCCTTCCTTCTCAACGAAGGAAAAGGACTTTCCGCAGCGTTCGCAGGTCAATGATTTCGGCTCTGGCATATACGCGCAATCAGGATATCCTATAATTTACATATAGTCTGATAGAATTCATACGATCATTCCATGGCAAGCGATTCCCCTACTCCTCAGGACCACCACTGGTTCGACCGGCTTGATGCCAGCTACGCCAAGGGCTATTCTGAAAAAGAAAAGGCCGCAGCCATAGGCTTCTTTCGCGAGAAAGAAATCTTGCCTACGTACCTACTCCGCCCCGAAGAAGCCTTCGACCTATCCAGGTTTCCCAAATCTATGTGGGTAAACCACCTGAAGGTGCTCGAAAAATGGCTGCCAACAGAGGTAGTCGTTCAGGAGTGGTTCTTACGGTTCATTGATGACGCCAACTGGCCAGGATATACGTATGCCTGGGAGCAGCTGGTGAATTTAGGCTCCCCTCTCCTCCCTTTACTAAAGACTACCATTCGGAAGGCACATGACAATCCGCACCGGAAGGAATGTCTACTTGAACTACAGAAGGAGATTCTAAAGGGCGGATTACCGACATAGTGGCTCATTGGCCAGGCCATATCCAGCACCGCCTTGGTAGTTATAATGCCACCATTCGGTGCGGATAGAGCGGAATCCTACCGACTCCATTGTTTCCTTGAGCAAGGTACGGTTGGCTAGAATATCGGCAGGAAACTGCATGTAGTCTTGGTGGGCCTCCTCATCAAAATGGTCAAAGTCCGTACCCATATTCAATTCCTCGCCATAGGCATCCACCAACGTAATGTCTACCGCTGCCCCCTTGTTGTGCACCGAACCCGTGGTGTTGGGGTTGGCTACATACCGGGCATCAGGGTAAATCTCCCAAAAGGTACGCTGCACCGAGACAGGCCGGTAGCAATCAAAAAACTTGATCTTATACCCTCCCCCTTCGTCTAGCTTTTCGGCCGCCTTTAGCAGGGCCTTGGCTACACCATAGCGAATTTTGCACACCGCACAGGGATATACCGTTTGCCCAACAAAGTTGTTGTCGGTAGCATACCGCAGATCAAAGACAAAGGCATCTCCAAACCAAGCCATATTCACAAAAACCGAATCGTGAATACCGACTGTATCCTGTAGGAATGGCGGGGGATCCTCTTGTGTCAGGTCTGGGATTTGGTTGATGGTATCGTACCGGATACCCCCATTGTCAGGAGGTAAGTCATTGGTTGGTAATTGGGTAGTTGGTGTTTGTCCAGACTGCTGTGCGGTGCTGCAGCTCATGAGGAAGAGCCAAAAGAACGGAAGTAGTAAGACCCGAAGCTTCATACAATCTTTTATTTGATGGGAATATACGGAACTCAATCTGATCATATTCCTGAATCTTTTTCTGATATTCTATCGTTACTTGGCATCACCCTTTTTTTCTGCTATGTCCAACTTCCTTACCCGGGCCCTCACTTTTTGGCAATTCATCAGTACCTACGGCATGCCGGATTCGCTCGATGCTGGCGAGAAACGTTCCTACCAACTTACCCAAAGTACCGCCATTGTGATGGTGGTGGTATTCCTGTACAATGCTTTGTACTACATGATCACCGACTCTTTTTGGGCCTGGTTTCCCAATACCATCGGCTTGGCTCATGGGTTATTCATGTACGCCTTCTTGCGGCTAGGTTGGTCAGTTTTCGCGAGACATTTTGGCCTGGTAGGCACCAATGCACTCCTCGTATTCTTTGCCTACACCTGGGGGCCCGGTATCACCATCGACTTTTTACCCTTGATACCTGTCATCTTGGGCACCTTATTTTTCAACCATTGGAGACCCATAGCCGGTCACTTCCTGCTTGGCTTACTTACCTTTTTCATTATCAATATCATTTTTAATACCAAAACGGACTTCTTTCCGCTGCGGGCAGCGGAAACCACCTACTACATCAACGGTGTTACCCTCTTCATTGTCCTGCTGGTGTTTGTACTCATCTTTCGTAGACAGCAGAATGCCTATGCCAGCGAACTGGAAAAGGCCAACCGCCACATACTGGATAGCATTCATTATGCCAAACGCATTCAAAAAGGATTGCTGGGCACTCCTGAATCGCTACTAGCTCACCAGCAAGAGGGCATCGTATTCTTCAAGCCCCGCGACATCGTCTCAGGAGATTTTTATTGGTCGGCAGAAATAGGCCAAAAGCGCATTATTGTGGCAGCGGATTGTACTGGCCACGGGGTACCGGGAGCTTTCATGACCGTGATGGGGGCTACTTTTCTGGAAGAAATTGTGAATACCCAGGGCATTACCGATCCGTCGGAGATCCTGTACAAACTGGACGAACGGGTAATACACGCGGTAGCCAGCAAGGGAAATACCGCCAACGATGGAATGGATATGGCCATACTGGTGCTAGATGCCGATACCCGACAAGTACACTATGCGGGGGCTAAGAACCCGCTTCTGGCGGTAAAAGATGGGGACATTACCTACACCAAAGGCAACATCTTCCCGATTGGCAACATCAAGCTGAAGAAGCCCAAAAAATTTGTAACCCACAGTTTCCCTTGGCAGCCCGGCACGCGATATTATTTGTATTCTGACGGATACCAGGATCAGTTTGGGGGACCTGAAAAACGTAAATTCCTCACTAAGCGTTTCCGCAATTTGCTGATCGAAATCAGCCAAATGCCTTGGGAAAAACAGCAGTCCCACTTAGAAGAAACCCTAAGCTCATGGCAAGGGAAGGAGCCCCAGACTGATGACATTCTGGTGGTTGGGCTGGAGGTATAATGTGCACCGTTTGACAGATCTGTGAATTATCAACCAATGGTTTGATTTTCCCTATCAGAATAGCCAATTTCCTGCAAAGCCTTACCTATGCCTAACTCACCCTACCGGAGTCTGATTTTTTGTCTTTTGTTTTTGGTGGGTTTCCTCGGAGCATTTGCTCCGGCCCAGGGGCAAACTATGTACTTTGGCCTAGGCCCGCAGGTAACCTCTCCTCAACTCCGATTGGGCATAGAAGGGCGCGGCTATTATCAACTCACGCCTCAACTACGGCTGGCAGGCCTGGTGCAGTATGAGCTACCCGTGCGAGGCCAGCAGCCAGACGCGGTCAGGGCGGGTGCTCAAATCAACTACCTCCTGAAAGCGAAAGAGATCACGGTGTATCCCTTGGCAGGGCTTGCTTACCGCCATAGTTTTTACCGGTCAGGCACCACACCAGCGGATAACTACCCCACTACCGAAACGTCACCCCAGGCGTTGGCCGGTTTGGGCCTGTTCCGGCGCGAAGGCAGGATAGGCATATCCGTAGAATATGAGCTGAATTATCTTCTGGACAGCGAACAATCGCTGCCCCTCCGCCATTTATTTGGCATATACATCATTGGCCCTTTTCACCCTAAACCACATGAGTAACACCACAATTTCCTGGTTCAAAGTTCTGGACAGTAAAAATGACCTTCCGGAGGGGCGGGTAACGACCGCTCAAGCCGGCCATAACACCGTATGCCTTACCCACTGGGAAGGCAAGATATGCGCCCTGGACAATGCCTGCCCGCACCAGGGCGGTCCCTTGGGCGAGGGCTCCATCGAGAATGGGCTGCTGCGCTGCCCCTGGCATGGCTGGGACTACCACCCCTGCTCTGGCAAAGCTCCCGGCTTTGACGACGGCGTGGATACCTACCGGGTAGAGGAGCGCGAGGACGGGGTATACGTAGGGCTAGAAACCGAAGAACCACACGAACGTACTGTGAGTGATGTAATGGTGGAGACCATGATGAATGCGGGCGTTACCAAGGTATTTGGCATGGTGGGCCACTCCAATCTAGGTTTTGCCGACGCCATGCGTCGTCAGGAGGCAGCCGGAAAGCTCAACTACTACACCATTCGGCATGAAGGTGCAGCCTCTTTTGCTGCCAGCGCTTACGGTAAGCTGACGGGCAAGCCAGCCGCCTGTTTTGCCATTGCCGGGCCAGGCGCAACCAACATGTACACCGGTATGTGGGATGCTAAGGTTGACCGTGTACCCATGCTGGCCCTCAGTGGGCAGGTTGATACGCAAGTGGTGGGCACGGGTGCCTTCCAAGAGGTTGATCTGGTAGCCGGATTCGAAGCCGTTGCCCCTTTCAACCACCGGGTGCAGCGGGATAGCAAACACGCCGAGCTGATGACCCTGGCGGTTAAAAACGCCATCCTACGTAGGGAGGTCAGTCACCTTACCTTCCCCGATGAGGTACAGGTACACCCTATTGGCGAGGACACAGCTGCCGGTTCGCTAGAAAACAGAATTACCCCGCTGGAAATCCATCCGCCCAAGGAGCAGCTGGACAAGGCCATCGGTATGATAAAAACGGCCAAACGCCCGGCCATTATCATGGGGCACGGGGCTCGTTTCCACAAGGAGGCCATTATACAACTGGCCGAATCGCTCAACTGTGCGGTATTTACCACCTTTAAAGGCAAGGGCCTCATAAGCGACCAGCACGAGCTGGGCTGTGGGGTATTGGGCCGAAGCGGTACGCCCATCGCTAGCTGGTTTATGAACGAGGCCGACCTGCTGTTGGTATTTGGTGCCTCTTTCAGTAACCACACGGGTATTGCTGCGAAGATCCCTACCATTCAGGTAGATTATGACCCCATGACTTTGGCGAAGTTTCACCCCATAGAATGCATGCTATACGGGGAGCTGAGTGTGACGGTAGAGGCACTGAGAGCGGCACTGCCGGAAGGTAGTGGTGCTGTAGATCAGCGGACGGAAATAGCCGAGCGGTGGGCCATCTGGCGGGCAGAAAAGAAACGCCGATTGGAAGATGACAAGGG
>DMST01000271.1:0-290 GCA_003454975.1 Cytophagales bacterium
TGCCGCTGCTGCAGGAGTTTGATGAAGAGTTTGCTACGCTGCTGAAGGCACTGGGCGAGCACCCGAATGCCCGACCCGAGGTGGCCCAATCGTGGGTGCGGTATTTGTCGGAGTGATGGAAAGCAGAATGCTTTCCTTGGCTGCGTGTTGAAAGTTGAATACTTTCAACAGAAACCTAATGAGTGCGAGCTTCCCCCTCCCATAAAATGAGCGGGACGCTCGCTATTGTATTCCGAACGAGCGGACGATCGTCTTCTCCCAGCCCTAACGTCCAAGTGCCTGATTTTCTG
>DMST01000271.1:320-5185 GCA_003454975.1 Cytophagales bacterium
GAGTCAACTAGGTTCCCGCCGGTCCGAGCTCCGCTCCGTTTCTATGGGTGTGGATATTACCTCCGCTCCCTCACCACTCGCTAGCCTGCGCAGCGATGGGCTAGGCACCCTCGACTTAAACAAGGATGCTAACGAATCGTGAAGTTTACTCTGCCGCCCGGAATACCTCTTCCAGACTGATGGTCAGTTCGGGCAATACCGAAGAACTAACGGCATCGGATCGGTCGTGCGTTTGAGGTAAAGTGTATCGTTTTAGTTCCTTATCCAATCTGTGGATTTTTACGATTTCCTCCTCGGGGTCCACGATCCAATATTCTCGGACGCCGTGCGTCTGATACAGCAGTAGTTTTTCATATTGATCCTTGTTGGCCGTGCCAGGCGAGAGAATTTCAATCACCCAATCCGGTGCGCCATGAGCACCCTGCGCTTTTATCTTTTTGGGGTTACAAAAAATTGCAATATCAGGTTGTACTACCGTGCTGGACTCTTCAGCGGTTTGATTTGCTTCAGCAAGAATGACATCAAATGGAGCTGAAAACAATTCGCATGTATTACCTTCTAAATAGTTTCCAATTGTCCGGGACAAATCCCTGGAAATGCGTTGGTGAAGGGTGCTCGGCCCCGGACTCATGTTATAGGCAATCCCGTCGATAAGCTCCCAACGTTCACCCTCGTTCCAAGAGAGGTAGTCTTTATAGTTGTATCGGTCTTTGTATGATATGGCAGGCGATGACATACTCAAAGATACGGAATTGCCCTAAGTAGCAAGAGCAACCTGTGTGAGAAACATCTTCTGGAATTTAGTTTTTACCTCTCCACCCAATGCTAAATCAACCCCTGCTCTTCCAGCTTAATGCGTAGCTTTTCGTGGTCCTCCCAGAAACGGTCTTTGATGTCCTGTATCACCACGGGGAAGTCGGGGTGGGTACGCAAGGGGGCCATGATGGGGTCATGCTCCAATAGCAATAGCCAGTACTGGTAGTTCTCCTGCGTAGAAAAAACCATCAGTTGTTCCATGGCAACATCCACTTGCTGTTGATAGGCAAACTGCACGGCCAAATTCATCGATTGGTACCGGGTCTCATCCTGAGCTACGTAGTCCACATAGACAGCAAAGAGCCTTGCGGCCTCCTCTTCGAATCCTAACTTCTGGTAGACATAGGCCATCATGGCGTTGTTGTTCAAATACACATCCAACCCGCGTGATTGCCGCTGGTATACTAGCTTTTCGAACCAAAAATGGGCACTATCATACTGCTCTAACGTGTAGTAGATTTTACCAATGTCCTGAAGGATGTCCACCCGTGTGGTATCCTTTTTCCACTCCTTAATCAGCAGGTCCGCCGTTCGGCGGGCATTTCCATCCTGGGCAAACTGAGTGAAAATTTTCAGGTGGGGGCCAAAGGGATTGCGGGGAAAGTAATCGAGGCTCAAATCCACATATTTCTCTGCTTCCTTCAAAAAACCTGCTTGCAGCAGGGCATTGCTTAGCTGCAAATAGCCGTAGCTGTTGGTAACAGAGTCTTGCCCCATCACTTCTAGCTGAATGCCCCGGAGCGCGTACTCTAGGTATTTGGCGGTATTAGGAACCCGGAAGGCATAGTACTCGGACAGCATTTGTAGCGCGGCCGAAGAATTGGGGTTGTACTCTAGCGCCTTTTCCAGGTGAGGGAGGGCCAAGCTGAATTCTTTGGTATGGAAATAGAAAAATGCTTTGGCTAAGAGGCTCACATCGGATTGGGGATCGTACAGGAGGGCTTGATCCGAAAAGCGATTGATTTGCTCGGTGTACTCCGGCTCCCGTTTGAAAATATCCAGGAGGTAGTACGATATGGCCATGTTGGCGTACGCGTGCGCAAAACTTTCATCCTCCGCAATGGCTTTCTCATAGAGTGGAATGGCAGCAAGGTACCCCTCAGGCGTACGGGTATGAAAGTATTCCTGTGCTTGGAGAAAGTAATCATAGGCTACCAAGTTATCCGTAGGCCGTCGGGCTAGCTGCTCCCGCTCCGCTGGGGTCACCACCGCCCGAATGGAGCCCGTAATCTGCTGGGCTACCTCCTTTTGCAAAGCAAAAATATCGGTGACCTCCCGGGTATACTGTTCATTCCATATCTGGCGGTCGGTGGCCGCCTCTACTAGCTGTATGTTGAGTAGCACTTGGTCGCCCACCTTTTGGCCGCTGCCTTCCACTACGTAGTTGACCTGCAGTTCCTCCGCTATTTCCGGCAATGTTTTGCCTGAGTTGCGGTACTTCTCCGAGCTGGTGCGACTGATCACCCGCAGGTCCCCTATCTTCTGTAGGTTGTTCAGCGTAGACTCCATCAGCCCATTGATGAAGTAGAGATTGGAGGAGTCGCTGCTCTCGTTCTTGAAGGGCAGCACGGCAATGGACTTATCAATCTCCACACTAGGAGCCGTGAGCCGGTTACTCAATACCACCACGAGCACTACCAAGGCGATGCCTGCAGCGATGCCCGCCATGGCTTTCCAAGACAGCTGGAGGGCTGGTTTCTTAGGCGCACTAGTCTCTTCTGCGGGTATCGATTCCGGTTCTGAGTTCTGTCCTACTTGTCCAGGAGGATGGCCGTAGTACTCGCGGAAGCACTTCACGAAGTAGGAAACGCTGCCGAAGCCCACTTCGTAGGACACCTCCGATACCGTGAGCGACCCCTGCTGTAGCAGCTCCATGGCCTTCTTCAGGCGTACCTCACGGATGAATACACTGGCGGACTGCTCGGTGTGCTGCTTGATCTTCCGTAGCAGATTAGAGCGACTCATACTCATGGCCTCTGCCAGCTCGGATACCCCAAACTGTTCGTTGGATACTTGCTCCAAAACGATGCGTTCTGCCTCCTGGATGAAGTCGTTCATGCTGTGCGCTTGTATTCAGAATAGGTTTTTGGAGGCGAAAAAGTGGGGCCACCACAATTCTTCACAAATTCCCCTTCAAAGCTCCAAAATAAGCGAAAAATCGGGCGGATGCGTCATAGTTTATACGCATGCGCCATAGTTTTTAGCCCCTCCGCAAAGCTTATACACACCGCTACATACCAGACACCCTGTACTTTTTGAGCACCCCACCTTTGTATCATCAGCAAAACAAAAACGCAAAATGATGAAGTACACAAAAACGTTAACCGCGATCCTCTTCTTATTCTTATTGACCATCGGGCTACCTGCTTGCACCCAAAACAACACTAAGCAAGAAGGTGCCTCCATAGAGGCCCCGGATGTAGACCTGAATACGGCGGTAGTCACCGGCAATCTGGAAGTCGTGAAACAGCACATCGCTGCCGGATCAGATTTGAATCCTACCGATCCTTTTACGGGCTCCACTCCGCTGATTACCTCGGCTTCCTTCAACCACCCCGAAATAGCCAAGGCCCTGATCGCTGCCGGAGCAGACCTCAACGCTCAAAACAACGACGGCTCTACGGCTCTGCACTCTGCGGCTTGGTTCGGTCGGGTAGACATGGTGCAGTTACTGGTAGAGGCTCAAGCGGATGCTACCGTGCGCAACAACTTCGGAGCTACTGCCCGCGAGTCGGTGATGGGCGATTTTGCCGAAGTAAAGCCCGTGTACGAAATGATGCAGCAACAACTCGCTCCCATGGGTATCGTCATCGATCTGGAAGAAGTAGAGAAAGCACGCCCTGTAGTAGCGGGTATTCTGGAATAATGTACACGGCTAGCTACGCCAAGCCAGGCCATGGGCCCGACCTCTCCTCATCAAAAACTTAAACTCAAATTAGAATGGAAACTTCAAGACGATACGACATTGATTGGCTCCGCGTCATCGCGATTGGGCTGCTGGTGATCTACCACATTGCCATTGTTTTTCAACCCTGGGCCATGTTCATCGGCTTTATCCGAAGCGATACTCCTTGGGAAGGCCTTTGGACGCCCATGACGCTGCTCAACGTTTGGCGCATACCCTTCCTGTTCTTCGTATCGGGTATGGGGGTGTACTTCGCCATGCGCAAGCGCAACGTGGTGCAACTGCTGCTAGACCGTGCCAAACGCATTGCTTTGCCTTACGTATTCGGTCTGCTGGCCATCGTGCCGTTGCACTTCCTTATCTTTCAGCAGTACTACGGCCTGCCCAGTGGCTACCAAGCCCATCCCGGACACCTTTGGTTTTTGGGTAACCTGATCATCTATGTATCCTGCTTCTTTGCCTTCTTCTTCCGTATGATGAAGAATCCTGAGGGTAAGTTCAGGAAAACGCTCATGCGTATCATGAGTAACCCCTTGGGCCCGCTGGCGGTGGCTGTCTTTTTTGTGCTGGAGGTGCTCCTGGTGCAGCCGCAAATCTTTGCCCAGTACGCGCAAACGCTACATGGGTACGCCATCGGTGCGGTGGCCTTCTTCTTTGGTTTTTTGTTTGTGTACACGGGCAAGCCCTTTTGGGATACGGTACTGAGATGGCGTTGGCTTTATGCAGCAGGAGCGGTAGGCTTGTATAGTCTCCGCATCACTACCCTGGAGACCAACACCCTGATGGCGGTCGAGTCCGTTTTCTGGATCTTAAGCATCTTCGGCTTCGGCTACCGCTACCTCAACAAGCCCAGTCGGGCGTTAACATACCTAAGCCAAGCGGCTTACCCGGTGTACATCATCCACATGTTTGTGCTCTACGGTGCCGCCAGCATCGTGCTGCCCTGGCCCATTCCCGTACCCGCACAGTTCGCCCTCATCGTGGCCTTTTCCATGGTTGGATGTTGGGCTCTCTACGAATTTGTCATTCGCAGAATTCCCATCCTCCGTCCGCTTTTTGGACTGTCCTTCACCCCGAAACAGGTAAAGAAAAAGCCGGAGGTGCCGGTAACCACACAGCCAGTGTAAGCGCCCCCTTTCTGTAG
>DMST01000271.1:5248-5733 GCA_003454975.1 Cytophagales bacterium
CTCACCGGAGCCCGTGCTAGGCGGCATTCTATCACGCAACAACAAAACACCCATTAACTCAAAAATGAAAATGAAATACGCACAACAACCATTTCATCCTACCCTGGCCTTTATCACAGCCCTAGGCCTATTGCTAGGCGCAACGGCCTGCGGCCCTATCTTACAACCCCTGCCAGATTCGGTGCAAACCGAGCTAGACAATGCCCTGGAATATGGGTTCGATGGCCTTATGGTTTATGTGGATCGGGCAGGAGAGGATCCCGCTTACTACGCAGCGGGTGTGAACAACCGCGAGAGCCAGGTACCGGTAGACTCGCAAGATTTGTTTAAGATTGCCAGCATCAGCAAACTGTATATCGCTACGGCCGTAGCCAAGCTGGCCGCCACCGGAACGTTGTCGCTGGACCGTACGCTGGCCGAATACCTACCGAAGCTGAGCGACCGCATAGAAAACGCCGATGAGATCACCCTGCGCATGCTTGTAC
>DMST01000271.1:5757-6534 GCA_003454975.1 Cytophagales bacterium
GTACAGCACCGCAGTGGCATTCCTAATTTCATCGATGAGCCTGATTTTGACTGGGACGAGCCCCCCTACACCAGCCAGGAGTCCCTGGAGTTGGTCCTCGACGGAGCGGCCGATTTTCGACCCGATAAATGGTACAAATACTCCAATACTAATTTCCTGCTGTTAGGCTACATCTTGGACCAGACCTTGGGCTACAGCCACCACCGGTATATAGAGGAGGAGATTTTGATTCCCTTGGGGCTGAACAATACGTACAACGTGCTGAGCGAGGCTCCGCTAGAGGAGGTCATGAGCGGCTACTCGGAGGGCTGGCCCTACGATATCAAACCCAATGAGTATAGGGTTCCTGGTGGCTCCATGGTGGCCAGCATTCGCGATGTGGGCGTATTCTTACGAGCATTAAACGACGGTTCTCTGCTCAATGAGGACGAACAAGCCATTAACTCTTCTATCTACCGTTACGAGCATACCGGTCTGCTGCCCGGTTACCAAAGTATAGCCCGTTATCATGCGGATATCGACGCCGTGGTGATTCAGTTCAATAATACCAGTGGAGGTACTATGTGGGCAAAAGGAGAAACCGTGTACCGCCGGGTGATGAGGATTGTGCGTCGGGATTGATGAGCCTAGTTACTAGCGCGAGCGTCCGCTCGTGCTAATCCCTGTCTATCCGATGATGAGGTAATTACCTGATATTGAGTGGGTTGGTTTTTCGCGTGCGGGATGCTGGCCTGGGCGGCCCCCCTTGTTTAAGCTCCTTTTGGCTTTACAGAATTC
>DMST01000423.1:0-8766 GCA_003454975.1 Cytophagales bacterium
CTGGCCGCTCAGCTTGCTGGGGTTCAAGGATAAGTTTTGGTAGCGCGCTGCGGCCGTGGATACGCTCTTAAAATCCGATAGCCAAGTGGAACAACACAATTCCCGCCCGCAAGAGCCAATACCGCCCAAGCGGCCAGCCTCTTGACGTAGACTGATCTGGCGCATTTCTACCCGGATTTTGAACTCCGCCGCCAATACCTTGATCAACTCCCGGAAATCCACACGGTCATCCGCCGAATAGAAAAACGTCGCCTTGGTATTGTCTGCCTGAAACTCAATATCGGTGAGTTTCATCTCCAGGCTCAGGTCCCTTATGATCTCTCGCGTTCGGTAGAGCACGGGCATCTCCCGGTTGCGGACCATGTCATACTTTTCAAGGTCTTTTTGGGAAGCAATCCTGTATATACTGCGAATCTGGTTATCGTCCTCTACCTTCTTCTTCTTCAGCTGTAGGCGTACCAGTTCGCCTTGCAGAGACACGTACCCCATGTGATGCCCATTGGGCACATCTACCACCACCGGGTCTCCCGTGGTTAGGTCCAGTCTATTGCTATTTCTGTAGAAATCCTTGCGGCCACTCTTAAAACGTACTTCTACTACATCGTACTTCTGGGCCACTGCCGTCTCCATATCTGACAGCCAATCAAAAACATTGAGCTTATTACAGCCCCCGGAGGCGCACCCGCCCCCACTGCTGCAGCCCAGCACTTCGCCAGAGCCTGTGCTGCAGGTAGAACATCCCGACATCTCGTCCAATCTTGAATCTATACATGCGGAGTCTCACCAGCCAGGTACTGGCCCCAGGGGGCATTCCCACGTGCCGGGAGGCACATCCGTTACACATTCCGTATTCGGAATAGCTGCTAAAGTATGAAAATTCCGTGGGGAAACCACCGCCGTCGGATGGGCGGTTTTGCCTAAAACCAGGGTAGATGTTAAAATAATATGGGGTAGTTTCTCGGAGGTTCCTTTCTTATCTACCTCTGGTTTGTGGGGGAATGGAGGATGAAATGAAAATAGGTTTCAGGTGAAATGAATGTCCTGATGAAGAGTCTCCTGTAAGGTAAGCCCACCTCTGTCTGCCGCCTTGGTCCAAATTTCATTTGAAGCGCTGGGCGGCACACCGCCCCGCGCTCATTGAATATCAACGATTTTGGTTAAGAAAAGCGCGAGTTGGATCGTTACTCGTGCTGTTTCGTGTATCTATGAACCTTACTCCTGTGTGAACATCGTGTCTATGGGACAGCATGACATTCCTAACCAGCATTTATCCCATAATTGGATATCTTCAATGCTCAGTATTTTCTTCTTCCAAAGATGATTTATGCAAGGTAATCGGCCTCATGATAAGTTTTTCAAGGCTTTTATGAAGCTACAGGATGTAGCCGAGGATTTGTTTCAAGGTACCCTGCCAACCGCACTACAACCGCTATTGAAAAAAGGCGAGCTAGCGCCTTTCAAAAACGACTTTCTTTCGAAAGAGTGGAAAGAAACTTATGCTGATGTTGCCTACCGTATTCAACTTCCTCAGGATATCCAGGTAGATGTAGTGGTGATCTTGGAGCATAAGTCCTATTTGCCCAGCCCCGGGAAAGGATCCAGTGATAAGCCTATACTCCTTCAATTGTTGGAATACATAGTGGGTGTTTGGGAAGCAAACTACAAGCAGAAAACAGGGTATCAATTCCTTTTACCTGTCGTTTTTTATCATGGGCAAAGCCCTAGGCCCTATGTGAATCTCCAGGAAGAGCTATTTGGTAAGTCGGAGTTTACACCTGAATCGAAAGGTATGGACAATGAAATCTTACAAGCCTTGAAGGAACTCATGCGCTTTCAACCAGGCTTCGACTATATTCTTATCAACCTTCATGATTATGACGACGAACGGATCTTGGCTATCTTTAAAGAGGGTAAGCTTCGGGCGAGCCTCATGGCCATGAGCGATTACGCCGAAGGCGAACCAGTACGAAGAATCAGGCGTTATATTAATAACTTTCAAGGAGTTAAGGCAAATGATCTTAGCTTTTCGTTTATTCAAGATCTTACCAACTATATTCTGGCCTTGGGTCCAGTAACTGAGAAAGGAAAAATAATGAAGGAGATCAAAGAAGCTACCTACAAAATCCATCCCTCTGACGAACCGGGCTTCGTGAGTGCGCTGGATGGGTTCAAGATGGAGGCTGCTCTTGAAGCCAAGCTAGAAGTTGCCAAAGGATTGAAAGCGGAACAAGTACCCGATGAAATCATTGCCAGAGCTTCTGGACTTTCCCTTGAAATAATCAGGGATTTGTAAAATCCTTATTCGTATTGGCTAACTAATTCGAGAACCTATCACTGCCGCATAGTTTTAGACAAGTTCCCACGTGGGAGTGTCCCGGCCACATCTAAAACCCAAACTCAGCCTTCTCTGCTCGTACCAGCTCTTTCCAAGCCGGAGGAATGTCGATTTGGGGCTCGGCCTTGTCGTAGATGTATCCCGGATCACGAGCCCATTCGTGGCGATTGCTATCTACGAACACAAATTCCGCGAAGAAATCAGAAGACTCTTGCCAATTGTCGTCAATCTGGATCTGGCGGGTGTAGGGAAACTCCTCAGGGATCCACATCACAAAACTCGCCGAGAAGCTGTGTGCTTCTGGTAGATCGTATTTTTCGCGGTAGAAATTGATCGCTCCTGCATGACCGTAGCTACCTCCATATAGGTGCGTTTGCGCCTGCTCTTCGGGCGATAGCGAATGGTAGTGCTTCGCCACATTTTGCACCATCTCCTCCCAGCCGTGCATATCCGCGTAGTCCTGCCGCAAGTCATGCATCTCTCCGTCTTCCCAGCGGAAAGGCCCTACCAGTCCTACATCGTCACGGACGAATTGACCAAACTTGACCATGGTGTCGAGGGGAAGGATGGGGATAGCTAGGGGCAGCAAAGGGACCGTAAAGAGGACCATGACTGCACCCAGAACCAAGGTTTTTCGGGACTGCTTCAGCCAATGGTCCCACGCCAAGGCGCCCAATACAAAGAGCGAGGTATAGGCTCCGTAGAGGTAGTATGATTTTCCGCTAAGGAATAGCAGTAGGATAAGCGTACTGCAGTAGGCCACGGAAAGCCAAGCGTAGGAACGCATGGGTTTCACTAAGACGGGGGCGATCAAACCAGGAAGCCAGACGAAAAGGAAGGCGCCTTGGGTTTGTAGTTGAGAGATGATAAAGTTGATGGGTTTTACGTTGACCAGCTGGGTGGCCCGCAATTCTTCCATGTGCGCCAGTAAAGGCCAGCTATGGTTGACCTGCCACAGGAAATTGGGCAAGAACATCAGCAACGCGATGCCCAAGGCTATGTACGGATGCCGGGTGGTGAGCCACTTGCGGTTGGGCGCCCAGAGTAAGGAAAGGGCCAGACCCACTGCCCAAAAGGCAATGGAATATTTGGTGAGCAGCCCCAACCCAGCCACGATGCCCAGTCCGTACCAGTACCTTGGGTTTTGGGTTTGGTACAGCCTCACCAGAAGATAAGTGAGAGAAAGCCACCCCAGTTGGTTGAAAGAAACGGGCTGGAACAGGGTATTGCTCCCCAGCATGGTAGGAGAGAACAGCACGGCTAACCCGGCCAACGCTTGCGCAGACAAAGACCCTCCCAAATGTTTGACCAGCCGAACTACCAGTAGAATGCTAAGAACACCCGCCAAGGCGGGTAACAGGCGTACAGTGAAGGAGGTTTTGCCCAGTAAGATGGCTGCCTTTGCCAACCAGGCAATCATGGGAGGTCCTTCCATGTAGCCCCAGCCCAGGTATTCCCCCTCGCTTACGTATAGAAATTCATCACGGTGTAAACCGTAGAAGGTATTGGTGGCAAAATGAATGATCAGCTTCACCAAAATTAGGCCGCCAATCAACCAGTGGGTAGGGGTCAGTCGTTGCATGCAAAGTGGTTTGGGCGAAAGATGCAAGGTGTCTCACCAGGGTTGCATGCTCAATGATGTTTTGGATGCCTGGTTTTTCGGGGGGAATGGACGCTCAATGACCAGTAAGGCTTTCCCTATTGTGCCATCATACATCCATCTTGCTTGCGGTGATTGTTAGTGCCGCTTTGCTCAAATACTGATAATAATGAAATAGAATGCCTAAAAAATTCTATGTTTCATCTCTGTGAAACCTTTGTGGACTTTGTGTTCAAAAAGACAAACTCGGACTCAATTGCATTCCCTATCTCCTTTGACGTTTGCAATGCCATTTTTCACGTTAGTATACAACTAAGTAACTACTCATAATTCATTCCGGTAAAATGATGCAAGATTAATCTTAGCTTTGAATTTTGTTTAATAGAATTGTAGCCTCATCGATCTTGCCTTGGATGAGGCGTTGTAAAGACCCCCTTCGGTTTTCGTCTTGGGTTTCCATGAATAACTCAAAACTCATGAATCTGATTTTTGATAGCAGCTTAAAAATCTCCTCCACCAAAGTACTTTTCATCATTCTTCCTAGGTCGTTTCGCAGAGATATAGTTTCCTCAATAAGTGGTTGAAGATTTTTATCTTTCTTGCTCTTAAGAGTTTCTTCTACTACGGTGAGATATTTGAAGAATGAAATTTGGTTGGGTATATCTAATGCTTGTTGCTCAGAAGAAAAAGTAAATTCATATAGCGATCTAAGTTCTTCCCGGTATCCCTTTAATATGGTTAAATTACTATCAAAGGAAAAGTTATCGTACTCCAGAACATCTTCTGCCCATTCTACTGTCTTTTGATAAATATCATCCCAATCTACATTGATGATTTCTCCTCTTATCCTTTGTTCTAAAGAGAATGGAGTTTTTTCAATCCAGAATTTACTTTCAGAAATTTTTAAAGGTTTTGCGAAATTGATGGTAAATATTTCCCAAGATATGTGACCTTTAATTGGATGAATTCGATCTAATTGAATGTGTCCAGAAGTAGCAGTAGTCCAGCTACTAAAAGATATCCGGAAATAATTCTGATCGATGAATTCTATTTTCGCTACCAATGACTTTAGAGATTGCAACTCTGATAGACTGAAATCAAACTCCTTGATATTAAGGTTCATTTATTAACTGTTTCAATGAAATACATACTGCTTATAAGTAAACTGGAGGGATTTTGGTTGTAAGTGATAGTTGATTTTATCTGAATCTAGATAGAATGGTTTTGGAGGTTATTTTACTGTAAAAAGTACCTTGTCGTTTACGATAACTTATAGAAATAAAGCTTTACTTAATTCTTAATCGTTTCGTGAGATCAATTGATTGCGAAATTGGCGGAGACTCCATTATTAACTCAAAGGAATGTGCACAACCGCCTTGGTCTCAAAGAACTCTTCGGTGAAGAACTTGCTCAACGGATGGATAGAGTGGGGGAGTTTGGCTTCCTTAAGCTCCTCGGTCAGGTCACCGCCTTTAAGCAGCAGCAGGCCGTTGTCTATGGTGGGGTGCAGGGAGTTTTGTTTGATCTTTTGACGTACCCAGGGAGTAAGCTTGGCCACCCGGGCCACTGCCCGGCTCACCACGAAGTCGAAGGAACCTTTCACTTGCTCGGCGCGGATGTGGTCTACGGTCACGTTGGTAAGGCCTAGCTGTTGGGCTACATCCTTTACTACGGTGATCTTCTTGCCGATGGAGTCTACCAAATGAAACTGCACCTCAGGGTGCAGAATAGCCAGGGGTATGCCGGGGAATCCACCGCCGGTACCTACATCTAGCACCCGCATGCCGGGCTGAAAGTACATGACCATCGCAATACCCAGCGAGTGCAGGATATGCTTCTCGTACAGGCTATCAATGTCTTTGCGGGAGATTAGGTTGATTTTGCTGTTCCAGTCTTGATACATCGGGCCCAGGGCTGCCATTTGCTCCTTTTGCCGGGCGGTAAGCTCCGGGAAGTAAGCCGAGATAAGTGATGCTGGATCAGCCACGGGGACCAAAAGTAGAGGTGTAGCCTAGTGCTTTGCGCAGCATGGCCAGTTGGCCTGCGTGCCACATTTCGTGTTGGATGCTCCAGTCGAGGCATTTGCCCTGGGTGTTGCCCACTGGGTGTTCCCGAAGTGGAGGCTCACTGAGTTTGGAGTAGTCGTATTCCTTTAGCAAGCCCAACGTGAGGTCTTGCATAAAGGCGAGGTCTTGCAGCTGTTCTGAAACGGATTTGCTGAACTGGGTAGCGTTCTTGGGATCAGAACCCAAACCGAAAAGGGAGGCGTATTCCTTAATGGATATTCGTTCTTTTACGGCAGCCTGGGAGCCGAATAGTACTACCACGGGAGCAAAATATTGACTAATGAGTAGGTGCCCCACCTGCCAAGTGAGGTTGGTGCCTACCCCCTCGGG
The DNA here is from genome assembly GCA_003454975.1 of Cytophagales bacterium. Lineage (GTDB taxonomy): Bacteria > Bacteroidota > Bacteroidia > Cytophagales > Cyclobacteriaceae > DMST01. Next base: position 6,332 of record DMST01000423.1, read on the forward strand.
GGTCTCGTGCCACTGGTCCTCCGGAATATCCTGCCAGCAGCGCTGGGCCATATGGCGGGCAAACTCAATTTGCTCCTGATAGTATTCGGCGTTTCGCTCCAAAGTAGTAGTCAGTTTGGTGGATATAACAAAAGGGCCAAGACGTACGCCTTGCCCCCTCAAAAGTACCTTTCAAAAGAATTAAATGTGTTGTTCTTTCCCCTTTACCAAGTCATAGAGCAACTCGCGGGCGCGGTGTAGCTGTGCTTTTACCGTACCCAGTGGAGCCTCAAGCTCTTTGGCTATTTCTTCGTAAGAAAGTTCTTCGAAATAGCGAAGCTTCACCAAGCGTTGGTATTTAGGTGGGAGCCGGGTCACGAACATCCGCATCAGGTCGATCTTCTGTAGCTTGATGGCTTCCTCTTCAGGATCCAGGCGTTGGTCTTGCACGTCGATAGAGACGGCATCCCCGTTATCGTCGGTATAAGAAGAGTGAATGCTCAAGGTTTCCAAGCGCTTCTTCCGAATGAAGTCGATGGAATTGTTGGTAGCAATACGGAATAACCACGTACTGAAGGTGTAGTCCTTCTTGAACCGGTGCAGGTTTTTGAATGCCTTCGCAAAAGCCTCAATGGTCAAATCCTCGGCGTCGTCCACGTTGCGTACCATCTTCAAAATCATGTGATACACAGGGCGGTTATACCGCTTCATCAACTCGGCATAGGCTTGGTCGTCATTCTCCTTTACCGCCTTATCGATCAGGCGGAAATCCTCCAGGGCCTTTTCCGAAAATTGCTTTTTGTCTAGGTTTTCTAATTCCTCCATTGAACTCTTTTTGCGAACTGCGCCGGCATTGCTACTCTGAAGTAGTAAATAAGGTATAAAAAATCCAAAATTGGTAGAAGCCAGAGGTCGAAACGGTACCCCAAACGGCGTGCAGCCAAGGCAAATACCAAATATTGCGAGAGAAAACGTACTCCCCAGGCAATCGCCAATTGCAATTGCAGGGTAGGGAACGCCAACAGTCCTATCCCCAGTAGCCAAAGCAAGACATGGCTAAGAGCAAGCCCTCCTAATAAAAAACGATCTCTGAAGCGATAAAGTTTGCCTACGCTCAAATGACGCTTTTTTTGCCGGTAATATGTGGACCATTTTTCCTCTGGAATGGACCAAGTAATGGCCTTTTCATTGTAAACTACCTGGGTGTTTTTACGTCGTGCATGACGATTTACCCACAAATCATCATCACCACCTGTGAGGCCGAAGAAGTCGTGGAAGCCCTTCTTTTCCAGGAAGAAAGATTTGCGATAGGCTAGGTTGCGTCCCACACCCATGTAGGGTAGACCACTCCGTGCGAAGCCCAAATATTGCAGTCCTACGAACAGGGTCTCGAATCGGATGAAAGCATTGAGTAGTCCTTTGTTCTTATAATACGGGGAATAGCCAAGCACAAAGGTGTTCTCGTCTGTAAAGCCGCTGGCCATCTCCTTGATCCACTCCTTAGAGTTAGGTCGGCAATCGGCATCGGTCAGCAAAACCCATTCGTGCTTGGCGGCCTTGATGCCCAAGGTAAGTCCCCATTTTTTGCCGTTGGCATAGTCAGGTGTGTTGCTTACAAATACCGGATTGAGTTTGGGCTGTACCTCCTTCTCATGAAGCAAGAAGTCATACGTATTGTCGTTAGAGCGGTCATCCACCACAACCACCTCAAAATCAGGGTAGTCTTGCTCGTAGAGTAGCGGCAATAGCTCTTTGAGATTCTCCTCTTCGTCGTGTGCGCACACCAAAATAGTGACGCCGGGTAAGGTGCCAGTTTCCTTGGAAGGCTTCAGCGGAAGGGCTACCCGTAGGAACACCAGCAGGTAATAGAGTAGCTGGAGGCCAAGAGCGCCTAAAAAGATGTACCACAAGAGGCTTAGTACCATGCTCAAATCAGGTGTCTGCGGGCGGCAAAGTTATTTTAAATGGGGACAATTATTAACCCAAGGGAATGGTTAATTTTGCAGGCTCAATTTTAGGCCGACGGATGGAGTTTACGATTTCTAAGACAGATACACAGAGTAAGGCGCGGGCTGGGGTGCTCACTACCGATCATGGTACCATTGAGACACCCATCTTTATGCCGGTAGGTACAGCAGGCACGGTGAAGGCGGTGCACCAGCGCGAGCTGTCTGAAGATATTGGCGCTCAGATTATTCTGGGTAACACCTACCATCTGTACTTGCGGCCCGGGTTGGAAATCATAGAGGGGGCCGGTGGCCTGCATAAGTTCAACGGTTGGCAAGGCCCTATACTCACCGATAGTGGTGGTTATCAGGTGTATTCGCTGGCCGATAACCGGAAGATTAAAGAAGAAGGTGTGACCTTTCAGTCGCACATTGATGGCTCTAAGCACCACTTCACGCCCGAAAACATCATGGATATCCAGCGGACCATTGGCGCGGATATCATCATGG
>DMST01000423.1:8812-12059 GCA_003454975.1 Cytophagales bacterium
ATCATCATGGCGTTTGATGAGTGCACGCCTTACCCTTGCGAGTATGGTTACGCGCGCGAAAGCATGGAGATGACCCACCGCTGGCTGCAGCGCTGTATTGACCGGTTTGATAGTACCGAACCGAAGTATGGCTATCACCAGACGTTTGCGCCTATTGTACAAGGCAGCGTATACCCTGACTTGCGCAAGCAGTCGGCGGAGGTGATTGCCAGCCACGAGCGTGAGATGAACGCCATTGGTGGTCTGAGTGTGGGCGAGCCCCACGAAGAAATGTACGCCATGACGGAGCAGGTGTGCGATATTTTGCCCGCGGATAAGCCCCGTTATCTAATGGGCGTGGGTACACCAGAAAATATTTTGGAGTGTATTGCGCTTGGCGTGGACATGTTCGATTGTGTGATGCCCACCCGAAATGCGCGCAACGGGATGTTGTTTACCACGCAAGGCATCATCAATATACGGAACAAAAAGTGGGAGAATGACTACTCTCCGGTAGACGAAACCTTAGGTGGATATGTGAGTACCACCTATTCGAAGGCATATTTGCGGCATTTAGTGCACAACAATGAAATGTTGGGCTCACAAATTGCCAGTGTACATAATCTTACGTTTTACCTTTGGCTGGTAAAAGAATCGCGGCGGCGCATACAAGACGGCACTTTTGTTGCTTGGAAATCCGGGATGATCAACCAGTGTATGCAGCGCTTGTAATTTGCGGACTATGAAGAGACTAGATCGATACATCTTAGGAAAGTTTCTCCGGGCATTTGTGTTCTCGGTTTTCATCATCGACCTGATTGTGTTGGTGATTGACTATACCGAGAAAAACCAGAAATATAACCGTGCTAACCTGACCTGGGCGGAAATAGGGGGGTATTATCTGGATTACATGCCTTGGGTTACTAACCTGATCGTACCGCTCACCACTTTTATTGCCTGCGTGTTCATTACCTCACGTTTGGCTACCCACTCCGAAATCATTGCCATGCTTAGCAGCGGCATTAGTTTTCGCCGTCTTATGGTACCCTACCTTATTGGGTCAACTATGATTGCTGGGGTGGCCTTTTACTTTACTGGGTGGGTGATTCCCCAGTCCAACAAGGAGCGGGTGGCCTTTGAGGTGGCACATCTGGAACGACCGTGGTACTTCAACGAGCGAAACTACCACGTGAAGATTGGCCCGGAAACGCATTTCTATGTTGAGAGCTATAGCAACCGAACCAAGATTGGTTACAAAGTGGTGTTGGAGACCATCGAAGATCACCAATTGAAGAATAAGCTTTCGGGTGCGCGCATTGAATGGAACGGGGATGATGAGAAGTGGCGGATCAAAAACTGGCAGATGCGGACATTTGAGGGAGATGAGGAGGTCATGACCTTCGGTACCGAGTTGGATACTACGCTGACCATTTCGCCGGAGGACTTTGAGAACGACTACCGCCGGTTCGAAACGCTCACCATCGATGAACTGAACGCCTATTTGGACCTGCTACGCGAACGGGGTTCGGAAGGGCTGGAGGATTATATAGTAGAACGTGAGGTACGCTATGCTCAGCCCTTCGCCATTATTATCCTCACTATTATTGGCCTGTTGGTCTCCTCTCGCAAAACCCGGGGCGGAACCGGAGCTATGATTGCACTCGGATTCGTAATCGCCTTCGTCTTCATCATGTTCTTTATATTGAGTCGGAGCCTGGCTACCAAAGGGGTGATGAACATTACGTTTGCCGCCTGGCTGCCTAATATCATCTTCTCGGGTGTCGCCTTCTTTATGTACCGGACACTTCCGCGCTAGCCAGATGGCACAAGCTACAAGTCAAGATTTTGTAAAGCTCCATTTCATTGTATTGATCTGGGGCTTTACGGCTATTTTGGGGGCGCTCATTACGCTGCCACCGGTGGAGATTGTATTCTACCGCACGGGGCTTTCGGCCATCATCATGGGGCTGTTTCTGATCTACCGGAAGATTCCCTTTGGTATGGGGCCGCGAGATACAGTACGAGTTCTACTCACCGGAGTAGTCATTGCCTTGCACTGGGTACTCTTCTTTGCCGCTGCTCGGGTCTCCAATGTCTCTATTAGTTTAATAGGCATGGCTACGGCTACCCTGTGGACCAGCATTCTGGAGCCGCTAATGACCAAGCGTAAGTTCTATTGGTTCGAGCTCATTTTGGGCCTCATCGTCATCGGTGGCCTATACATTATATTACAGGTAGAGTTTGGCTACGCGCTTGGGTTACTGATGTCAGTGCTTTCGGGCTTCTTGGCGGCCGTGTTCTCCATTCTCAACGGGCAGTTTACCAAAAGAATCAGCCCCTACCAGATTACCTTTTGGGAGATGTCAGGTGCTACGGTGGTGGTATTGGCTTTCTTTCCGCTGTATGCTCGCTACATTTCGGAAGTTGGGGCAGTGCAGTGGGTGCCGTCGGGCATGGATTATCTGTTGATTCTCATCCTGGCCGGTGTATGTACTGTCTATGCCTTCACCGCATCGGTTGAGCTAATGAAGCGTATTTCGGCCTTTGCGGTCAACCTAACCATTAACCTGGAGCCGGTGTACGGCATTATCCTGGCATTGATCATCTTTGGCGAGGCCGAAGAGATGGGCCCAGGGTTTTACCTGGGGGCGGTGGTGATTATCCTCGCTGTGCTAAGCTACCCACTATTCAAGCGCGTGGCGCGCAAAAAGGCTTTGGCTGAGGAAAACCTGGGCTAGTTCTTCGGTAAAAACGCAAGAGTACTCAGCGATTCAGTAGCGAACATTTCATTGGCAATGTCCTGCAGTTCCTCTGCCGTGATGGCCTCCACCTTAGCGAAAATTTGATCCAGGTCGTCTACCCGGTCTAAGTCTAAAAGGCTTTTGCCTAGCATCAGCATTAGGCCCATGTTGTTTTCCTCGCTCATGGCCAGCTGGCCCATTAGCTGCTCCTTCGCTTTGCGCAGCTGTAAAGTGCCCAGTTTTTTCTCCCGCATCAGTCGAAGTTCCTTCTGCACTAAATTGAGGCTTCGGGTTACCTGATGGGGCTCGGTACCGAAGAAAATTGCCATCAGCCCGGTGTCCAAATATGGAGTATAGTGTGCATCTACTGAATATACAAAGCCGTACTTTTCTCGTAGTGCCAAGTTGAGGCGGCTATTCATACCAGGGCCACCCAGTAGATTGATGAGTAGGAAGAAGGGCAATCGTTTATCGTGCAATAGAGGATAGTCGGGGCGTCCCCGAGCAAGTTGTGCTTGGGCTAGGAC
>DMST01000421.1:0-1678 GCA_003454975.1 Cytophagales bacterium
GGACGCGGCCTGGCACCGGAGCTATGGCACCAACCGGACAGTTTTGGGCTGCAAAGTATACAGGCCCGGATAAGGGGCCTCCGGGGTAGCTGGGAGCTGCCCCCCACTTCTTCAGGATTTTCAATTGTGATAACTATACCCATTTCATGAATCCCATTGACGTATTGATCTGCGACGATCATCCCATTTTCCGAAAAGGCCTGCGCAGTGTGCTGGTCAGTGAACCCGGCATTCGCGTGGTAGGCGAGGCTGCCGATGGCCATGCCTGTTTGCGGACGCTGCGAGCGCACCCCAAGGCGGTGCTGCTGCTCGATATTGTGATGCCCCACATGGACGGCATTGCGTGCCTCACAGAGTTGCGCACCCGGCAAGCCGATACCACCGTGATTGCCCTCACCCAGTTTGATGAGAAACGGCTCATCAAGCAGATGCTTCGGTTGGGGGCGCAAGGTTATTTGCTGAAGCAAACGGACTACGAAGAGCTGGTGAAGGCCTGCCAGCGCGTGGCCCGGGGCAAAACGTACTACTCAGAAGCGGTAAACGAACAACTGCGGACCAACAAGGACGAGCCCGTAGAGAATGCCCTGTTTCCTGATCTGCAGCCGCGAGAGCGTGAAGTCCTCTGGCGGATTTGTGCAGAGCAGAGCTCCAAGCAGATTGCCGCTTATATGGAGATAAGCATCAAAACGGTAGAAAACCACCGGACGACCCTGTTCAAAAAGCTAGGGGTGAGTAACCTGGCCGGACTGGTGAAGTGGGCCGTGCTGAACGAATATGACTTGCCACCTGGCACGGCCTGAAGGCTCCGGGTTAGGGCAAACCCCTATTGGGCGAGGGGTGTGGCGGTCCCCACCTTTGAACCGTCAAGGGTATAGGCCCTTGGCAGGTTGGCGAGCCCCGGTATCGATAGTAGCAGCTGCACCGGGGACTAGCCGAGAGAAGGGCCGAAGCCGAAAAGCCTGAGAAAAGAGTAGGCGATTTATAAATAACCATACAATGCACCAAGCATTAAAAACCTTCTGCTACAGCGACCAGGAGGGCCGATTTGAATACATGGACGATATTCTGGTAACAGGCGCTCCCACTGACGCTGATTTTTCCCGTTGGTCTTTGTGGGCTCATGAGGATGAGTTTTGCTTTACCTGTTTTAAGCAAGGCACCCACCGGCTGTACCAGTTTGGGTACAATGACGACGGTTACCAGTTTGGCTATAAATTTCCGCAAGAGGTACCCGTACTGGGCGTACCCGCTGATGCCAACCTGCGACGCATGGCGGTACTACGCGATCAGGAAACGGTTCGCCTCTATTTTCCGTCGCTCACCCATGCCCGGCAGCTGCACCAGTTTGAATACCAACCCATGAAAGGGCAATATGAATATCTGGGTCCCGAGGCAATGATAAGCGTGGAAGGTTTCCAAGAAGTAAAATCTCCACGAATTGATCTGGTGTTCTCAACCGAAGATTATTTCTACTTCGCGTACGATCCTGGTACCCGCACGGTATACCAAGCCTTATACAGCCCGGTGAGCGAAACCTATGAGCGAGTGAACGATTTGGAAATGGGCGTATTCCCACCGAATGCCAACACGGATAATCTGGCGTTGGCCTGGGGGCAAGATTCGCTTTGGTTGTACTTTATGGCAGATGATCTGGCCTTGGATGGCACACTACCGCCTC
>DMST01000421.1:1733-7235 GCA_003454975.1 Cytophagales bacterium
CCCACGCGCGGGGGGGGCTTTGGGGGTTTTCAGCCCGCAGCAGAAGGCTTTGCCAGCCAAACGGCTGCCCCCGGTAAACCGGGAGGATTTGGTAAAAACCTGTCTCCTCAGCCGGGAGGTTTCCCTGGGCCCGGTCAAAAACCGATGCCAGGAGGGCAGAAGCCTGATGGTACCTATTGGCAAATGAAATAAACACTTGAGCCAAAAAATCAAGGGATTACATTACGCTGTATATTCTACAAATCACCACCCCAAAAGGTTAGTCATCCGACTAGCCTTTTTCTTTTTGCCAGATCCTATACGTTTGAATTGATTATTTGATGCCGATGGGAATGCTCAATTGAGTACATATAAAACCTATCAACACGAAAGTATTTCCTTTTTGAAAGGATGACTATATGCCTGCACGTGACTAATTTTTCTTAAATATTTCGTGACCTATCTCCAATCAGAGGCACTACTAACCAGACAGCACCTGATGCTAAAATAAAATGCCACGGAGTCTATTAAAGAATCCTATTACTAAAACTCAAATGGAAAGAAAAAGAAAATGGAACGCCAGGGGTGTGCCCGTCCAGTGAGCGAAGAAATGAATGGTAGCGTGAGGTTCGAAATAAAGAGTGAATGGAACCGAGTAGAAAGAGAAAAGGAGTGCTAGTTTGAGAGCCAAGAGCAGGCAGTAGCCTAACTATTTTGAGTTCATACTCGAGGCGCACATTACACACCGTATTAGTAGCCCCGCCAGGACTCGAACCTGGATCAAGCGTTTAGGAAACGCCTATTCTATCCCTTGAACTACGGGGCCAAACTTTAGCGAGTACTAGTAATGAATTGATACCCTCATTACTAGCGCATCAAAACGGATTCTGCTAGGGTCAGAATATGGGTGCAAAAAACGCAACCACATACCGGATTCACAAACCGCTGAGCCGAATCCTGAATGACCAAAAACACCGATAGGTTTTGAAAAAATGGTACCGGCCTATTGGCCGGCATAATTTTTCAGCAACCGAGCTGGCTCAATATTAATGATGATTGCCTTAAAATTTTATCTAAATGATGCTTGTCTTCAACTAAAGAAACCTCCATTCAATCGAAGTATATGTAATGTGGATAAGTGTTTAGTTTTCTTGCTTCATAACCCATCACACTCTATTCGAATGAAGCATCGGTATTCACTTATTTCTTTGGTTTTATGGCAAATCCACAAAACAGATGATGTTCATAAAATCACCCGGTTTGGACTGTTTAAGCTTCCAAATGAGAAAATAAATTGGATAGAAGCATCGTGATAAGGCTTTCTAAACAGACTTGTTGAAAGACGATGAAATACTTTCTAGGGGGGTTCTCCTAGTATACTTGCAACTCATTCTTAGGATACGTCAATATTCCCTACCCGCTTTGCCATGAAGCATACATACCTTCGCACGTTGCTATTTTCCATAGCGCTATTGCTTACCTGCAGTCCTACCCTCCTAGGTCAAATTGACGGAGATATTGGATTCGTTGGGTTCAATGCCGACGGCAACGATGATTTTGCCTTGGTGCTACTCACTGATTTAGATGGCTCCTCTTCCACGGTTACCCTTTACATTACAGAGGACAGCTGGAACGGTACTACATTCCCAGGCACGGAGGGTACCATCACCTGGACCATCAACAGCCTGATACCCGGCGGTACGGTGATCAACTTCCGAAATGTATCCACCACCCCTACGCTAGAGGCTCCTCAGAATGTGACTCCGGGTTCTTTGTCTGTTTCAGGCACGTTCGACCTGGCCGATGACGGGGAAACGATGTACGTGTACTTGGGTAGTGGCGTAGGGACTCCTACTACTTTCCTCACGGCACTTTCTACTGATGGGGATGCTAACGTAGAAAATGGCACTGGAATAAGCTACGGTTTTCAAGCCGTGAATCTTTCCGATGTGGAGGCAGATATAGACGTGGCCCAATACAACAGCATTCGCTCAAATCTGGAAAGCCTGGAAGCCTATCAGTCTTATGTGAATGATGCCAACCGTTGGGTTACCCAAAACGATACAGGAGACCAAAGTGCGGATGGCACTAGCCCGGATGCGCCTTTCAAGGCTACGTATTTTGCCACCCTTACCGCATTTGACTGCCCCAGCTTATTCTACCAAACGGTATCAGGAGATCTCAAATTTCTGACCCCCTTCACGGGGCAGTATTCCCCATCGCTCAACAGCAACCTGAATGGATCCAACTTGAACGGTGGCGGGTACAACGACGATGACAATTTCATGTACGCCAACGCGCGGGTGGCCGTAGCGGGGTTTGTAGATCAGAATGACTTTATCCGGATTGCGGCAGACGGTTCGTTCGAAGTACTGGGAAATCTAAGTACCGGCTCGCAGGGGGACGTAGTGAACGATACCCTTTGGTTCGAAAGTGGAAGTAATTTTCAATACATACCTGACATATCTACCCTACCTCCTTCGCAGGAGAATTTATCATCTACCTCCGTATCGTGGTCCGGTTCTGCGACCACGGTACGGGATGTGATTTACATTGAAACGGCCACTAGCCGTGGTTTGTGGGGCGGGGATGACGATGATTTGTATTTCTGGAACCTGGACGATTTCACGGTAACCAGAACACAAGGAGTAACGGGACTACCCAGCGGAAACCGGACCTACGGAGCGGCTTACACGGATGATCAAGACCGGCTATACCTCTCAGACAATGCCGGAGGAGTATATTGGGTAGACGACTACCAAGGTACTCCTACGGCTAGCTTCCTGAACCGATCGGATGTTACAAGCAACAACGACGGTTTTGCCTGCCACGTGGCACCTTCAGCATTCGATGCCGATGAGGATCTTCTTCTAGACCCATTCGATTTGGACGCCGATGGTGATGGTATCCCCAACGATGTAGAGTCGGACGGAACCGACCCGTATGGCGATGCGGACGGCGATATGATTTATACCTATCTAGATACCAGCGAGGGGGGAGTAGACGCCAATGGGGACGGCATCGTGGATAGCTTCGACTTTGACGGAGACGGGGTGCCCAACTTCCTGGACCTAGATAGCGATAACGACGGTATCTACGATTTTGACGAGGCCTCCCAACCGGCTAGCACAGACGACGATAATGACGATGGGGTATTCAACAGCAAGGATGCCGACTGGGTGGATGTGAACATGAACGACATCCACGATCCTTACGAATCTACTCCGGCTACCATGCCCAATACGGACGAATTTGAGGCAGGCGGTGACTTGTTGGAAGATGTGTATGATCTGGATTCGGATGCTGACGGCTGTTCTGACGTAGCAGAAGCCGGATTTACGGACGGTAACGAAGACGGATTCCTGGGCAACGAAGCAGAGGCTGACATTGTCTTCAATCTGGACGGCATGGTAGTCAACCGCGTAGATGGCTACACCGATCCCAGTGCAGAGGTAACGGACAATACTCTGCAAACGGTGTGTTTGGCGGATCCCACGGTATCGGTGTACATATCGGTAGATACTGTATTTGAGGATGACGGCGAACAGCTGATATTCCAGATTACCCGTACGGGAGAAACCGATGCCATCACTGTAAACTACTCCATTGGGGGGACGGCTGTGCTAAACACAGACTATACCACCTCTGATTTCACGGGGGCTACCGGTACCCTAAGCATGGCTGCCGGAACCGCCAACTCTATTGATACCCTCTTTGTCACCCCTACGCTGGACTCTGATGAGGAAGATGACGAATCGGTGATCATTACCATCACCTCGGGTACTGGGTACGTAGTGAGTAGCACGGCGGCTTCGGCCACGGGGGTTATTGCCAATGATGACCCCAACATTCAGCCTTCGCTAGACCTGAACGGTCGTGATGCCGGCAACGACGTATCGCTGGTATTTACGGAAGGTGACGGCTGGACCACCTTGGCCTCCCAGGCGATCATCACTGACCTGGATGACAACGAAATGGATACCCTGCTGATGGTATTCTCTGGTTTGCAGGACGGTGACAATGAGCGCATGCGATTCAACGGCGAACGGGTAGATATGGGTACGGATGAGTCAGGAGTGACCACCACCTACGGGAATACACAATTCAACATCAAGTACAGCGCAGATACTACCACCTTCACCATAGTAGAAGCCTCCGGCGGCATTATGCGAGAAGAAGATGTGGAGCTCTTCATCCAGGATATGGAGTATCGGCACGTAGACGAGGACGATCCTACGGACGGTGACCGGGTCATTACGATTACCGTATCAGATGACCGGACCGCTACCTCCTTACCCAATACCATCACCATCAACGTGAATCCGGTAAATGATCCTCCGGAAGCGGCCAACAATACCGTGACCACCAATGAGGATACGGTATATGTATTCTCGGTGGCGGAATTCAACTACTCCGATCCGGCCGAAGGTGATGCCTTTGCCCAGTTGAGAATTACCACCCTGGAAACAGAAGGCGAGTTGTTCTTGGATGCCAATGCTGATAGTGTAGTGGATGGCGGAGAAGCCGTAACCTTGAACCAAAACATTGCACTGGTGGATATTCCTACCCTTACGTTCAAACCTGCTTTGAACGGCGAAGGAAGCCCCTATGATAGCTTTGGGTTCGATGTAAACGACGGCTCGGACTATTCCTCGTCTACCTATACAATGACCATCAACGTGACGGCTATCAACGACCTACCTACGGCCGCCGGAAATACCGTCACCACCGATGAGGATATCGATTTTGTCTTTAGTGCAGGAGATTTCAACTTTTCGGATGTTGATGGTGATGTACTCGCAGCCATAGAAATCACTACTTTGGAAACCACCGGAGAGCTGTTCCTCGATGGAGATACTGATGACATTGTAGACGGCGGAGAGGAAGTAACCCTTAATCAGGTGATTCCAGTGGCAGATATTCCCAACCTGAAGTTCCGCCCGAGAACTAACGAGAGTGGATCTACCTACGATAGCTTCCAGTTTGAGGTTAACGACGGCGCTGGCAACTCCACGCTTAGCTACTCGATGGCCATCGATGTCAACGACGTGAACGATGCGCCTGCGACTGCCGATGCGACCGTAGATGTGGACGAGGACGGAACCTACACGTTTACCAACGGTGACTTTGCCTTCAGTGACGTAAACGATGCTCCGAATAACTTCCAAGAAATTAGTATTGCGAGTCTTCCTGCTTCAGGAACGCTAAGCTACAACGGTACCCCCATTTCGACCGTCGGCCGCGATAGTTACACCGATCGAACGCTCTTCACTTTTGATCCTGTTGCGAACGAGAGCGGCGTAAGCTATGCGACCTTCACCTTCCGTGTGGTGGATGATGGCAGTATAGCCAATAGTGGAGTAGATAGCTCAGGAGTTCAGACCATCACCATTGACGTGAATAGTGTCAACGATGCACCTGCGACTGCCGACGCAACCGTAGACGTGGACGAGGACGGTACTTACACGTTCACCAACAGCAATTTTGCCTTCAGTGATGCGAACGATGCTCCGGATAACTTCC
>DMST01000191.1:0-7109 GCA_003454975.1 Cytophagales bacterium
CCGCTCCTGGATCGCGGCGCGCCCCCACCGCCGTAGGCGGATGGGGGCACATTTTATTGATCATTATTATCTCTTGTAATAGAGAATCAACGTTTTATCCATATTAACCTAATATCTAATTATCCGTAATAAAGTATAAGTCCTGAATACTAACTGAAAATGCAATTGCGTTATAATCAATCATGTGCTCTGCTTAAAATGAGCAACTTAATCCTTTTGATTAAAAAATAAAGGAATCCAAATAGACTGAAAAACATGAGGGAACATATTCTAAAAAAAAATAAAGAAAAGAAATATGTTGCTTTCTGGAGTGGTGGAAAAGATTGCTTTCTGTCTTTAATTTTGTTTACAAATAAACTTCAAATACCTAGGAATGATCTCATTTTGATCAGCTTTATAGCGAACCCTATTAATGTTGGTGATGAATATAATATTGCTGTAGATGATATAAAGCTGCTAAATTCTCATTCTAGTTATTTTAATTGCGATCATCTTTTTATTGTAGGTACATCAGGTTGCCCTGTAACAGAGTACCAATCGATTTTCAAATACCTCCATCTAAAGTATGACATACAGGGCTGCATTAGAGGAGATATTTTTACTGATCCACAAGACTTTTTTTGTAAGAATTCAGAAAGAGATGATTGTTCTGCATGTGCCATTAGATGCACTTCTCCAAGCAACATAAATGTTGAAATCACATACCCTCTTACCGGCCTTTACGCTGAAGACCTTCTTGATTTAATTGAAAAAAATGGACTTCAGGCTGAAATAACACAGGTTGCTAGACAGCGACACCGGAATCTATTAGCCCAGAGACTAGACTTAGATTTACTCAGACAAAGTAGCCTCTATCCGTCCGAAAACTTTGATGCTTTGGGCGAAAAGGGTAACTATCACACTTATGTTTATGGGTTTAATGAACATCGGTTTGATCACTCCCCAACGATTAACCTAGATTTTAATACCAGTCTTTGGTTTCAAGTCCCAAAAACACTCGATTTCCTCAGTCAGGATAATCGATATGAATTACAAATAATTCCGACTTCTTATTCATTTATATTTCATAAACTACCAATAAATTAAATCCTTATGGGAACAGGTTCTTCCAAGTCCAGATTGCAGGCAAAAAGCTCTCCTAATCTTTCTACCCCAAGTACTCCTAGCTTATCAAAGGATTGGTATGGAAGTACTAAACGTGGTTATGAGCCATACTGCCCCCATTGTAAAACTTATGGGCACGGTGATCAAAAAGTTTGTAAAGGGTGTGGCCGAGGTTTAGTACCAGGTCCTCATTCCAATTACTGAGGTTATATTAGGAAATTTCAACCTAAACGACTAAAAAGTCTTGATGATTAAATCAAAGAAGTGAGAATGAAGCTTCAGGATAAAGCCATCATTTTAATGTAGATAATATGGAACCCACTTGGAAGGTGCATTTTTATTTTTTGGTGTCCACCGAGAGGATAACTTTCGAATCTCGGTGACTTGGATTACTCGTTTTTAGCCTTTAATAGCCCTGCACCTCCATCGCTATGAGCGGGTGGGGGCTACTTTCACCATTCAAAGCGATCTTCTGACCTTTTACTGGCTTTGGTTGACTCTGCTTCTAGTTTTTCCAACTTGACAATTTCATCTTCTAGCTTCTCATTTTCTTGCTTAGCCCATGCTTGAGCAATTTGATTAGGATGAGTACAGACTTCTTTAACAAGATCGCTTCTAATCTTGAGGTCGTGACTGGAGTTCAAATTGAAATTCTTGTCAGAGACAAACTTAAGAGTGTCCTCTGTGCCGTGTTCAAATAATAACTTGGCAATTGGAGTCCATTGATGTCCAGTTTGAGTAAGTTTTGTCAAACTTATATGAGGAAGAATTTTGGCTAGGCGAACCTCTGGTTCTTCCCTTATCCAACGCTTTATTTCCGCTTCATCCGCGTTGTCTAAAAGGTGTTTTTTTCTAATCCTTACCCCATAATCAAGAAACAGCTCAATTTGAAACTGAGATAACTCATGGTGAAGTACAAACTCGTCTAAGATCGGATATGGATAAGATTCTACTAAAGTTTCCATTAGCTGCTCAAGACCATCATCATCTATGTTGTACTCTTCTTTAAAGGTATGGATGATGTTTCGAATTAGTTGCCTAATTAGGGCTTGCTGAAAAACAGTTAACGGATTGTATAGTAGCGGTTTGTGTCTACATTGTAGGATGTAAGTCCAAGGAAAACAGCCTATGAGCCGCAAAAAGCGTGGATTTAGTACTGAATACGTTTCCCCCAATCAGCTTTCTATAGCTGGATTTGATACAGGATTCTCTCATGACCTTGATCCTGACAACCGTTGGGTGAAGCTTTCCAGCTTGATTCCATGGGATGAGATTGTATCCCTTTATGATCATTCTATTTCTAAAGATAAAGGCAGGCCCAACCTCAATGGTCGGGTAGTTGTGGGCTCTTTGATCATCCAATGGCTGGAAGGTTTTACCGATCGACAGCTGGTGCAGCACATTGGTGAGAACCTGTATATGCAGTATTTCCTTGGCTATACAGGGTTTACACCAGGCCCTCCATTTGATCCATCCTTATTGGTGGAACTACGCAAGCGCCTGGACATGGAGAAGGTTATAGCAATTAATGAAGCGGTACTTCGCAAACACGGAGTTTTAAAGACACAACAGGTGCCAGCAACCGATGTTGTCGATGATGAAGTACCCAAAAAAGGGAGGGTGTTGTATGATGCGACCGTATGTCCTCAAGATATCGCCTATCCCACAGATCTGAATTTACTCAATGAAGCTCGATTGATTACCGAGAAAGTGATTGATGTGCTTTACATCCCAATACGAGGAGAACGCAAACCAAGGACTTACCGTAAGCTGGCAAGGAAAGATTACCTCAACCTAGCCAAGAAAAAGCGGAAAGGGAAGAAGGCTTTACGCAAGGGACTAAAGAAGCAACTTGGATATCTACAGCGTAATCTGAACACTGTAGAGGAGCTAGCCGCACAAAACTATGCGGGGCAACTCCCTGTCAACCTGTTGGGTAAACGACTGTATCACAGGCTGTTAGTCAGCAGTACAATTTATGAGCAGCAGCAGGAGATGATAGACAAGAACACGCGAAGTGTTGCTGACAGAATCGTAAGCATTAGCCAGCCTCATGTCAGGCCGATGACCAGAGGGAAGTCGGCTAACAACACTGAATTTGGTGCCAAGATCAATGTATCACTGGCCGATGGCTTCGCCTTCTTAGATCAACTCAGTTGGGGTGCCTTCCACGAAGGCAATCAACTAGTCCATTATCTAGATCAGTACTATCAAAGCCGAGGGCATTACCCAGCAGAAGTGCTCGCGGATAAATTATACTGTACCCGGGAAAATAGAAACACGCTCAAACAGATGGGCATCAAACTACTAGCCAAGCCGCTAGGTAGACCACCGACAAACCCCAAACCGCCGAGTTTTTCAGCAGGAGAACGCAATCCAATCGAAGGAGTCTTTGGACAAGCCAAGCGAGCCTACGGAATGAACCGGATTACGACCAAACTGAGGGAAACATCGCAAACGGCAATCGCCTTTTCGCTACTTGCAGTCAACCTAGCCAGACTTTTGGCTAGGCAAGCTGCCTATGCGCTGAATATTGCTACGTTTTTAGCATTAATCAGCCGTGTATTATTCAATATCAAGCAGATACTGTCCCCAAATAGGCTCCAAAATGCCTATTTGGGGTTTTCGTGAACTCAGACTTTTTCAGCAAGCCCTAATTACGTCCTCCTCACCGCTTAGTCCCTTTACGAATTCTAAGGTATGTTCTATGGTTAGAGTTAAAGCGATTGGAGATTTTAAATCATCACGATGTAAATCTATTTTAGATATGGCCTTTAAGGCCGCCTCCCTTATTGGTCTTTCCTGGGGGCTTGAATTCCGTAATCTCGGATATAATAAATCTAGTGCCACCGAAGGTCCTTGCTCTAGACTCAGCAGCCTATTTATTATTTCTACTATTTCCTCGTTGGCCATTTCGTTATAGTAGGAATTATAACCGATATTTTGATAGGCCTTGGCAGGGCAGGTTTTGCTTTCCAGAGATTCTAATAGCCGATGATACTTTCTAGAAGATATTGGGGAACTCCCTTCCAGTGAGGGGTAAATAGTGCTTAATACTGAATCCGAGGCAGCATCCTCAAGAATAGAATGGTATAAATGCTCGTCAACCTCAAAAAGCCCCATGAGAAAACCTTTGAGTACATCCTGAATAAACCCTTCTTTCACGCCAGCAAAAGCTGAATAAAGCTCGTGCCAAGGGGCTAGTCTATTGGTAGAACCCTTAGCAAGCCCAATACCTAGAAAAATGGAATAGTGGTTCCCTGAGCCATTCAGCTGGGTAAGTGTCCAAGATAAAACTTCTTGCTCTTGACTGAGAAGGCTCCCTAGTTCGAGAACCTTATTTTCGATTAATTTCTGTTTCCTTTGTTCATCCTCGTCCACAGGAGGGTATAGGGAATAGCCAGGAGGGTTTGGCAAAAGGACGTAAACTTCTATCTCTTCTTTAAGATTCTGAGGGCGTAATTCTGATTCTAATTGATGTAATTTGGCTAGGCGGTCCTCCTCAAGTTTGTCTTTATCATACTCTATTGCTTTAAGCACAGAGTCCCAAATTTCGGCTTTAAATTTCCTTTTTTGGATGTTTTGAAGGGTTACACTGAGGGGACCAATTAGATGAGGAAACTTATTCCAAACAGGCCTTATTGCATTACGCAATAGCCCTATTAATTTTTGGGACTTTTTCTCATCGAGTTGATGTTCAACTTTCTGAACCAAAGAGAAACCATTAGTCAAATTATCGAAATACTCTTGATAAGTCTTAGGGTAGTAGCCTAAATCACGGGAGTGCCCACCATAGGTATAGTTCTGATTCAAAATATAGGAATCATGTATTCCAAGGAAAGCTTCAAGTAGAGACACACCAATTTCCTCTAGGTGGGGATCATTAGATGTTAAACACTCTTCAATGATATTCAGCTTGATCTGAGGGTTTCCATGTGTTCCTGAGTATAAAAGACGGAATAAGTAAACTAAAGAACTATGATGTCGATTATAAGACTTTGGGTCTTTTTTCAATCTTATTAAGCTGATTAAAATCAAATAGTTTGCTCCCCTTACGAAGTACTTTTCTTCATATGATAGATAGTTTAAGGTAAGACTAACTTCGTAAGCAAGATCATCATCAAAAGATACCCGGTCTATAACTGCAGGGGTAATCAGATAACTACCGATCACATCCAAGACCTGTGATGGTATCACCGTAGAACTGTATTCAAGTAACCGCGTATGTCGGGATTTACCCTCAAAAATGTCAGGGATGAAGTTGAGTTCATCTGAGAAGAGATATTGAAAAATATCTTTAGCCTCCTCCGAATCATTGAGGAAATGTAGTCGATGGGTAAATGACTTTAGGAGACGTTCATTACCTTTTTGTAAGAGAATAGTTATGGTTGCTTTCCAGTCCAAGTATTTTAGAGCATCTGACGCGAGTCTATTCGCGATGGGGTGAGGAAGAATCGCCCTCCAATTCCCTCGTTTTTGTAATAGCCCCTTCTTATCAAGTTGGGTGAGTTTTCGTTTTATCTCCCTTTTCTGTGTTCCACCTATCTGACAAAGAATCGCTAATTCATCAGCCTCACCCTCTTCCTTATCCCAGGCGAAGGAATAGATGAGGGATGCGAGTTCTGCAATTTCCAAAAGAGAATCGTCCTTTGCCCCCCTTTGCCAAAAAAGCCTTTCAAATAGTTTTTTATCACCAAGCTGGGAAAGTGGTTCGTTTTTTTTGATCGAATTTGCTAACGCTAGGGCCACTCGTGAGTTACCCGCAGCAAATTCTGCGATGGTAGAAATATTTCCCTTCGATAGGCGAGGATACCGAGCTTGAATTAACTGTTGTAGTACCGCCTCCTTTTTTGATTCTGTAATACGATAAACTTCAGTTCCTTCATGGTGCCCGTCTTGAATGTCATATTCAATAGTTAAAAGTGAAAGTTTGGAGCTTTCACTTCGAATCTGTTGAGATAGAGCCTCATGCAGGTTCGGAGAGCAGTTATCAATGATGACAATATGGGACTGGTGCTCATGTATTAGGTGGTTTACCAACTCTCTCGGAGTAGGTGACGGGTCGAAGGAAATGTCTGTATAGAGAACCTTTGTTGGGTCTAATGCCCCCTCTCCATATCTATCATCAAATAAGGCCTGTACAAATCGAGTCTTTCCTGCCCCAGATAACCCTACTAGCCTAGTTACAGACTTAGGTTCCAGTAACTTTTCTCTGAGGTGATTTAAACCGGTTTCAATTCCATACCCCTGTTTTGGTGGAGACTCAGAATATAATCGCTCCTCTTCATCGAAAAAGAATTCATCTTCGATACTCCCTGAAGGATGAGACCAATTCTCGTATGGCAACCATCCCTGGGTGCCTCTTCCGAGCTTATTATGAACAAATGCGATTAGGGATGGAAACTCTCGTACCCAACTTGCAACTTGATTTTGATCGTAGAAATCTAGCTCTAACTCGTGTTTGCTGTCCTCTTCCGACACAGCCTCACGCATAGCACTTAGTCGGTTATTCTTGGTTACCTCGGTAAGGTTATCCTTGGAACTGATTATTATGTATGCCCCTTTTTTCTTAATCAGTGACGAAATAGCGGGTATTAGCTGTCCTTCCGTACGCATTTCGTCCAGGATTTTACCCCTCGGCATTTTGGGCTTTTTCACCTGAAATACGGTCTCAGAGCGGGGTATATAATTTGAATTAGAAAGGTTGCCCTTCGAAACCCTTACATCTACTCCGCCATCTTTTTCATCTTGGTTACCTCCCCAGAAGATAGGTTTTGTCGATAATCCAGCGCGTCGAAATTCTGCTTCACACAGGAGCCCTACTAGCTCCCTTAGATCTGAATCAGATAAGTCTTCAATTTCTTTTCCTGAAACATTAAGTATCATACCATAATAATACAACCATAGATGGGGAATAAAATGAGATTCAAGAGAATCACAGCTTCTTCTCGCTTTACTATTAAGGGGCTTGTAAATCAACTCCTAGTGCGCGGCGCGCCCCCACG
>DMST01000191.1:7146-16530 GCA_003454975.1 Cytophagales bacterium
CCTATGGCGGTGGGGGCTTTCTTTCCACCTAAGAAGAGCTTATCGATCTAACTGCTTCGTCGCAGCTTGCAGGAATCTTTCGGCCAATGACATATCCTTGGTGACAATCTCTAGGGTGCCCGGCATATTGGGGCGGTATTCTACGGTGGTACCTAGGTGGGTCATCAGACCATTTGGGAGGGCAATTTGGACTAGGTACTCTTCCTCTTGAGGGATAGGTGCAATACGTTCTACTACTCCCAGTATGTACCCATATTGCTCATGGGGATACCCAATCAGTTTGATTCGTACCCGTTGCCCTACTTCCACTAACCCGCTTCGTTGAGCGGGAATTGTCCCACGGGCCAACGTCTGTTCCGCTTCTGGGATTATGTAGAGAAGGTCCTCCCCGCTCTTTACGTAGTCCTGAGGGGCCAAGGGCCTAAGGAAACTTACAGTTCCACTGAGGGGACTGCTGAGCGTGAAGGTGTCGTCCCATTGCTCCAGGACACCGTTCAGTGTCCTGATGCTCTCTTGCACTGACCGCCAGGCTTTCTTCAGGGCTTCAGCGTGTTCAATCTCCTTGGTCACGCGTTGGTTTTGCAAATCATTAATGGTGAGATCGTTGTTCACGATTTCCTTCTGCAAGCCTTCCGCCGAAGTTTCCGCCGCATCCAGCAGACCTTCAGAATCAAAATACTCAAACCGGGTGAGACCCCCCGTTTCATAGAGCTGCCGATTAAGGTCATGCTTCTCCCGGCTCCGGGCCAGTTGCCGATCATTAATGGCTTTTTGGCGGCTTAGAATCTGTTTGAGTTGCTGTAAGCTCGCTACCTTATCTTCCAGGAAGCGAATCTCCTCCCGATACAGCGGGTCACCTACCCGTTGGTTAAACTCATTAATGGCCGCAATCAGGCGGTTCCAATCCGCTTGGTAAGCTCCTAGGTTAATGCTGTCGGGGATAAGGGCATTAAGAGCTTCCGTGGGGGCTTGTGCGGGGATGGCCCGCATAAGGCCACGTAACTGCGTGATCTCTTCGGCGGTAGCGGGGTTGGTGATGGTCGCCAATACCTGCCCGGAGTCTACCGTCGCTAAATCGGCGACCGTCAGGGACGCCAACCGCCCCGAAGTGTTGGGTACTACGGCCACGGGTGCATTCGTAGCGGTGACCGATACGGACCCAGTAATGACCTCAGGATACCGAAACAAGAAGGTAACCCCGACGAAGACCAAGAATAAGCCCACAATGAGGCTAATTCCCCAGCGGATCATCCAACGGGGAACCTGACTTAGGATGTCCTGAACCTCCTCAGAACGTTGATGAAGCAATTGTGGCTGGTTCGGCATGGCTTTAGGGTTTCGCTTCCGTTACCGGTGATACATCACTAGGAGCTGCCCCGTTAAGCCGTTCTAGTTGTAGCTGATTTCGCACCAGATGGTAGTAGGCTCCTTGTTTCTCTATAAGAGCTTCGTGGGGCCCTTGCTCCACAATTTGTCCCTTCTCCAATACTACAATTTGGTCTGCATTTTGGACGGTGCTCAGCCGATGAGCAATCACGATGGCGGTCCGGTTTTGGAAAAAGGCGTTCAGGTTTTCCATAATCTTCCGCTCGTTGTTCGCGTCCAGCGCGCTGGTAGCCTCATCAAAGAGCATAAATTGGGGCTGCTTATAGACCGCACGGGCAATCTGAACCCGTTGTTTTTGCCCGGTACTAATGCCGATCCCCTCCATGCCAATGGTGGTGTTATACCCCATGGGTAAACTGGCAATGAAATCATCAATACAGGCCAACTGGCTAGCGGCCGCCAAGCGTTCTTCGTCGATGACTTCCTGGCCCACCGCGATGTTCTCCGCCACTGAAGCATTAAAGAGATACCCCTCCTGCATCACCACCCCACAGTGCTGCCGCCAAACTCTCGGGCTAATGCTTTTGAGGTCCAATCCGCCCACCGTGATTTTCCCTTCCTGTGGCGCATAGAAACCCAGGAGCATCTTCATCAGGGTTGTCTTGCCGCTGCCACTCACGCCCACAATGGCGGTGGTTTTGTTGGCGGGAATAGTCAGGGTAAGTCCCTTTAAGACGGGTTCCTTTACTCCTTCGTAGCTAAACACTACCTCCTCTAGGTGAATATCGGGTTGCTCGGGTAATCGGGAAATAAGCTGTACGCCCTCTGGTTCTTCATCGGCGCGGTCGTAGATTTCCCCGAGGCGGTCCAAACTAATGTTGGCGTCTTGCACCGAGGTTAAGAGCCCGACCAATTGGGCAATGGGGCCATTAAGCTGTCCGATGATGTAGGATACCGCCAGCATCATACCTAGGGTCATTTGGCCTTGAATCACAAACTGCGCCGCCAAGAAGGTAATCAGGATGTTTTTGAGCTCGTTGATAAAGGAAGAACCAATGGTCTGCTTTTGCTGGAGGCTCAGGCTTTTCATCGCAATTCTGAAAAGGCGGGTCTGGATGTGCTCCCAGCCCCAGCGCATTTCCCGTTCTGCGGTGTTGAGCTTGATTTCCTGCATCCCGTGGATGAGCTCAATCACTTTGCTCTGTTCCTGTGATACCTGCTGAAAATTCTTGTAGTCTAGGTCCCGGCGGCGTTTGAAGAACAACAAGACCCAGCCAAAATACAGGGCGGTACCTAAGAGGAAAACCCCAAAAAGAACCCAACTGTAAAAAGCCAGCACCCCACCGAAGATGAGCAAAGTAAAGACGGAGAATAATGTGCTCAACGAAGTGCTGGTGAGCAGGTTCTCTAGCCTCCGGTGGTCATTGATCCGTTGCAACAAGTCGCCCGTGAGCTTACTGTCAAAAAAAGCGATCGGCAGCTTCATCAGCTTAATGAAGAAGTCCGAGAGGATGGAAATGTTGATTCGGGTACTGAGATGCAGCAAAATCCAGTTGCGAATGATCTCTAAACTGGACCGCCCCAGAAACACCATTAGCTGAGCCAGTAGGATCAGATAGATGAGACCGACATCCTGGTTCTGGATGCCCAGGTCTACCAGACTTTGGGTCAGAAAAGGGAATATTAGCTGCAGTAAGCTGGCCCCGAGTAGGCTGATGACTAGCTGGATGAGGAACTGCCGGTACCGAAACAGGTATTTGAACAAATAGCTAAACCCGTGGCGGGAGTCCTCCTTTTCCCATTCTTCTTCGGCAAAGGTAGGGGTGGGTTGCAATAACAGGGCGATTCCCTTAGCCTCGTGCCCTTGGCCGGGGGTATTTGTCCAGTTCTCAATAAACTCTTCGTAGGAATAGGTCAATATTCCATGAGCTGGATCGCTCACATGAACCTTCCCCTTGGCTATCTTATAAACCACCACAAAGTGGTTTTCCCGCCAGAATGCAATAAAAGGGACTGGCTGTTCTTTGAGGAGCTTGGCGAAAGAGGTATTCACGCCTAGGGTACGGAAGCCAATTTTTTCCGCTGCCTCTCCTAAACTGCCCAATGATACCCCTAAACGGTTGGCTTCAATCACTCGATTGATTTGACCTAAGGACAGCGTTTTTCCGTAATGCTTGGCGATAATTCGCAGGCAAGTAGGCCCACATGCCTTCTGGTCAGGTTGCTTATAGAATGGAAACGCTCTAGCCATTGCTTCTTTGGTGCTTCAAGGTATTGTGCTCAGAGTTCCAGGTTCCAGAATATGGATCATACGTACAATCGGATTCATGGGCCCAAATACCGTTGTCCTGAAGTTGGGGTACTCTTTCGTCCGTACACATATATCGATAGGGACAGTCCTGACAGATGAGAGTTTGGTCCTTGTTAGCACGCCATAGCTGTTGAAACCCTTGGGTAGAAACAACCTGGCTCAGGTTATCAGAGTGGATATTCCCCCAAGATTTGGATGAGGAAATTGAATTTTTAATGTCTCCCCGTTTGTCTATCGCAAGTTTCTGATTGAAAAATAAATTGTGTTGCTGAGCCTCTCGAAAGCTCTCATAATTAACAACAAAGGATGTTTTAGTCCCAGCAGTAGGAACATACAGGGCTGTGAATGGTAGCTTGGAAAAAAATATCCTCAGGTTCGATGATTTCGATTTAAAAACCTTGTCAAACGGGGCCGAATAAAACCCCGCCAAAAGAAAGCGAGGGTTTTCGAAATAAATGCCTTCCAGATCATCAATGTTTGTGATTTCCTCTTTGTAAGGCATGATGAACTGAATCGATAAACAAGTGCTATCCTTGAAATAGCTTGTTAGTTGTCTGATATATTCAACGGTCCACTTAGAGTGTAATAACACCTGAATTGTCTTGGTCCCTAACAAATCAAGCTCGTGTACGATATGCTGCGATAAAATTTCCGATTCAACCTGGGCGTTGGATAATTTACTCGGAGACTTCCACGTAAAATCTAACCCAGGAAAAGAAGATAAAAAAGTTTCCGGGCATGGGAAGATCCACTCCTCCTGTAATGCTTCCTTGATCCAATTCTGCCTAATTTCATCGCATTCCTTCCACTCTTCCACCTTTGTTTTGTGGAGGGTTAGTAAAAATTGGCCTTGGGCTGGGCTTATTTCCCGGAAGGTTTCTCTGGTGAGATCATAAATGACCGCATTGGTTGCAGAGACCGTGATTCTACAGTCAGTAGAAATGAGATAATGTGGTGAATTCATTCAAAAAGGTTGCTCACGGGTTTATACAATAGTCTTCCCCTAGAGATACTCCTTTTGGCTTTTAGCGGTATTGAGTGTTCTCTATACCCACGTGAATCACTAGAGACCATTAGAAATGAAGCACTAAAAGGGACTTTTTTTTCCGCAATCAACGCTTTCATCTGTATATCAATTTCTTTCTCCATAAACCCTATGCCATTAACTTCTTGGCAATTTTTTCTTCTAAATAATATCCTCCAGGATTGCTTACTTGAAGAAATTGCCCAATAGGGTTCACTTCGAGAAAGTAATAATCCCCATTCTGATCAACTATCAGATCAATCGACCCAGAGTCTAAAGACAATACTTTCATGAGCTCATTCAGCTTGCATTCTATTTCATGGGGAAGGGTAAATGGGATCACCCGATTTGGCCTTTCTCTATCGTAATTCCTGAAGTCTAATTTGGTTTGCTGGTTATTTTGGCTAAAAATTGAAACGGAGTGGTTTTCCCCATCTAGGTGAAAAGTGCGGACCTCTACCCACTTTTTTATCTCTTCTTGGAATAAAGAATAGGAGAACTCATCTTGTCCGCCTTCACCGGAGATGGTTCCTGCAGAATAGAATTGCCCATCGGAGGCACGAAAACCCGTAAAAGATAGCCCTTTAGATATATAGCTGGGACGATAGGGCAGTTTTTCCTTTCTATCTACTACCCATGAATCTGGAATTTTAAAGCCAACCTTTTGTGCCTCAACTAATACAATAAGCTTATTTATATCGTTGTCCGAAGGTTTGTTAATACTTTTGAGGGAGTCTAAATGATGATAAATACAATCAACAATGGTAGTATTTTCACGGAATAGCCATTCTCTTATCCCCGCATCATAATGAGCATCCTCTCCAATTTTTAAATCAAAATTTATTTCTCCCCGGCGGTACCAGAACCGATCAATCTCTTTCGAATGTAGGGTTGTTTCATGGTTGACCAATAGCTCAAATTCAATTCCATTAGCAGTCAGGCTAAAATATGATAGCCTAACATCATCCTCGTAATTAACTCTGGCCCACTCTTTTTTATAAAAGTCCAGCCATTCGATAATCCGATTTGTTACTTCATCATTTTGTTCTGATAGAATGAGTAGCATCCAAAAATGGGAATTGACAACCCTCTCCAACGGAGAGGGTCTTATTAGAGTTATTTTATGACATAAAATAATTCACCACGGATAAAAATATCCCCGATATACTCATGGTCACCTATGGTGCCTGAAGCGTGTGTATCAAACTTTGGAGGTTTTAGGGCTCCAATAGTGGCAAAATTGACATCTTGGTCTTCAATAAAATTTTCAAACATTGAGTTATTCATTTTTTTTCTTCTTTAGAATTGATCGATAATACTCTGCTTTTTCTGAATCAAGGTACCACTCTGATCCCTCTCTAAATCCTATGGCATGGCTCCCTTCGGTTTCCATGAAATATCCATTTATAACCAAAGTATAATATTCCTCATCTAGCTCATCCTTGAGATAAGCCTCAGCAATCAGGTCTAAATACTTTTCAGAATATGTGGCACCACCGTGGTAAATAATAAGCGCTCCATACATGCTTATTGAATCTCCCACCAAGCTTTTACCAGGATAACCATATTGTGTAATGATGGAATCGAGCTTAACCCGATTGGCTGAATCTACCGCCTCCACTTTGGCTTTCGCCTCTGCATCCGTCCAATACTTTCGGTCCTGTCTTACTTCTTGATCTGCATTTACCAAATTTGAAAGGTAGGTAGGAAGATCGGTTGACTTAACTTCATCCACAGTGCTCAATTTTAGGACATTACAACCAAAGAGGATTACTGAGAAAATGGTACAGAATGTGGTAAGTCGACCAGCCATTATCTTATGCTGGTTGCCAAGGCATTTTTAAAATAAATGGGTTATCGCCCAAGTAATAGGCTTTATCCATGTATAGACCATATTGCTCTCTATCATAGTAAACGGTCTCATAACTTTCTGAACCTTGAACATCTAGGTTGGATGCTCCAGTCAAAGTGTCTTCTTCAAATTTTTCTAAGTTAATCATGTGATAAATGTTTATGGTTAATTATTGATACTCAAAAGTAAATCGCGAATCATTTTAGCCTTTTCAGATTGTTCTGTTAGTGAACCGTTGGCATAGGCCCCGAATAATAATTTTTCGTTTCGATGCCAATACTGAGCGTTGAATGCGGAGAAGCAATACTCTAAAGGGACTTCCCCCATTTTACAGGCATTCATTATCTTTTCTTGATGAAGGTCAAAAAATCCTGGGCCAACTTTTTGAATTAGGTTTAGCATAACATGGGATAAACTATCTCCTACCAAACTTTTACCCGGATAGCCTTCTATTGAGAGTATTGAATCCAGCTGATGTCTCAATGGCACCAAAGAGGTGGTGTTCATTGGGTCAGTATAATATCCGATAGATAAGCGAACCAGCACAGAAGTAAGGGCGGTGGTGTCAGATATCTGAAGAGCATATTTTTGCATTCGGTCATGCTCTATTGCTTCAAGTCTATCTACTGTGGAGTTAGAAGCACTGGAAGTGAGTTCTTGCCGGGAAGAATATGCCCTCATTACTTCCCGATATTTGGTCATATATGGTGGTGAACTGTGATGGATCACAAGCCAACAAATCCTGCTGTAACGACTACCTACTAAGGAGATTCCTGGAAGCCCATACATTGACACTATGCTATCCAGCCGGGCTTGGTTGTCCAAATCCAACTTATGCATTTGTTCGCCAATGTTGTCCATAAAGTCTTTTGGGCGTCTAACCCCAGAAGATGAGATCAATCGTCTATATTTTTGATCCTGTTTTTCGATCAAAAGCAATTCCTCTATTAAAGAAATCGAGTCTGAAGGACTCAGGCTGGGGTATAGAGCTTGACATAGAGTTGCTGGAATCAAGGAAAAAAATAATATTCCTACAAAAAATAATCGTAGACAGGGCAGAGGCCTTCGTGTGGAATCTGGATTTAGGCCAAGCCGTAAGCATCTCCCAAACCGCCTCGGAGGTAATTCTTCAAGGGGTTCATATTTACGGCCCATATCACTCCAATTTTCCATTAACCTAGTTTGTTAATCCCATCAAAGCTCTCAAGGAATCCACATTTACTGTAGTATTTCTGGTTTGGAAGGATTGGTTACTAAAAATCACCATATCCGTTTCGATCCAATGCAAGCGGTCTATCGTAGCCATCACCAAATTAGGATTCAACTCTCTGAGCCTGGCTTGTTCCATCAATAAGCCTTGATATTTTCGCATATAGTCAGCGTTGCTGTGATGGATCACCAGCCAACCTACTTTTTGTAATGTATCACCCACTAGAGACTTACCGGGATATCCATATTGGGCAATGATGGAATCTATCCGTATTTGATTCTGTTCGTCTGTCTGCTTTATCACTTGCCACAGGCTATCTTTCTGAACTTTGGAAAATCCTGGAGGCTTATCCAATTTTATTCTGTGTACCCGATCCAAATAGTAGATATCCTGGAGCTCGGCAATTAACCATTCCTGTTCGGGGGGTAGCTTGGTGTTGTGCCGTGATGAACGTATACCGGTACAGGCCATCACCAAAAAAAGGAGAAACAAGGTGATTAGAATATTGACCCATATGAAATTTTGACGGCTCATGGTAGGGTTCTTTGGGAGTTACTCAACTTGGCTTGATTACCTTTTCTGGAGATTAGATTCCGACAAATCGAAAATGCCTTTATGATGTAGGAGGAATTCAAAGGAATCACAGGCTGAGAACATTTTTTAGCTAGTAGAATGGTTAAGTGGTTTCTGTAATGTGTTTCAATTTCGAAAATAGGGAGACGGTAATTATTTTCCAAGGATTTGGCCTCTTTTGTAGCACACTTTTCATTCGGATGGTGCCTCCTTCCAGACCTAGGCTTAGCTTTCATTGGGGACTTCCCTTTATCTTTTTCTGACCCTTGTCTCCCCTTGTTCATACAGCTATCATTTTATTTTCACCATCCACTATCTTATGCCTTTTGGCTGGTGTCCGTCTGACTCAATATCAATAGTATTCTCCGACTGAAAACCTTTAAGCAGCCACGCTTTACGACGCAAATACTTTTTTGCTTTGGCGGTAATCTCTCGGTTCCCACGAATATCTAAGAGCACTTTGCGGATATAATCGGCGGTATAAACCCCGGAGCCTTTCGGTTTCGGGCATAGATTGGCGATTCGCTGATAGTCGCCATGTTCTATTTTAACGCCAGTCTTTTCGGTAAAATCTGCTAGCCATTCAGGAAAAGGCGGAGAGGATTTGGGAGTTCTACCCATGAGTGTTGGTACGCTTACTTTTTGAAATAGAGCGGCGACCGCTGAGGGCCCCCGCTCTCCTAAAAACCACTTCGCAGGTGACCGAAATCACCTACATGAAACACGGACGCCTATCGAAAATTGCGTCAAGAGCCCAGCACAAAAGACTGCGAGCAGAGCCGAGGCAACAAGGACTTGGTTAGCCTTTCTTTTGGTCGCAATAGGAGCCGTTTTGCGATAAACGAGATGATTTGCGAAAGAAATGAGAATTCCGGGATAGACTTGCAAAGTTATCTCATCCCTCCGAACTTGGGAGTATGCCAGACCGTGACCCGTATGCCGTCGCCGCTATTGGCCGACGGCTCCAACTTTTCCTCCAGCACCAGGGGCTAAACCAGACCCAGGCCACCGAACTCCTGGGCACCAGTGCCACGGTGCTCGGGAACCTCGCCGCCGGGGCCAATGTAGCCGGGAAAACTATTACCCGG
>DMST01000033.1:0-650 GCA_003454975.1 Cytophagales bacterium
TACGCCCGTAGCTACGCCAACGGCGAGTACTTTACCCTGTCAGTGAACGATGGTTCTGGTTTCCAAGAGGTAGCGCGCTGGACCCGCGGTACTGACTTTGCTAGCAACAATACCTTCTACAACGGTACCGTAACTCTGAATGCCGCCAACTTCAGCTTTGGTAGCAACACCCAGTTCCGTTTCGAAGGTGAAGGAGCGGCCAATCGTGATCAGGTTTACCTGGATCAAATTACCATCACGGGTATTGTGAACGGTGCCGTAGCTCCACTGGAAAGCGGTCAGTCTACCACCAACACGGGCATTACCATCTTCGATGATGAGGAGGATGCGCCTAGCTTCAGCGTATTCCCTAACCCTGCTAAGCTAAGCACTACCCTTAGCATCAGCATGGAAGAAGCCGAAGTGGTGACCGTTGAGGTGCTTACCATTACCGGCCAGTCAGTTATGACTCAGCGCATGAACCTGGAAGTAGGTACTCACGAGCGTACTTTGGATATCTCCTCCTTGCAGCCCGGGATGTACCTGGTAAGCGTGAAGAGCGAAAACCTTCAAGAGACGCAGCGCCTGGTCGTTGAATAAGCATTCTAGTTAAGTTCGTTTCATATTACCCCGGTTTGCCCTGCAGGCCGGGGTTTCTTTTTTTGCCTGTG
>DMST01000033.1:715-2903 GCA_003454975.1 Cytophagales bacterium
TAGGAAACCCGGCTCCAGTTGACCACATTCTTTCGGAGGGAGCTGATTTGCCGTTGGATAGGCTGATTCTCTGGTTTATCCAAAGTAGGATCGGCATCCAGCACTTGTTTGGCGGCATGGCGGGCCTCCTGCAGGATGTCCCCATCTTTGGCGATGTCGGCTACTAGCAGGTCTGCAACGCCGCTTTGCTGCGTACCCTCAATGTCGCCGGGGCCACGTAGCTTTAGGTCTACCTCTGCTATCTCGAAGCCATCCGTGGTACGGACCATGGTATCCAGGCGCACCTTGCCCTCCTTACTCAGCTTGTCTTTGCTCATTAGGATGCAATAACTCTGTTCGGCGCCCCTACCCACCCGGCCACGCAGCTGGTGTAGCTGGGCCAGCCCAAAGCGCTCGGCATTCTCAATCACCATCACCGAAGCATTCGGTACGTTTACACCCACCTCTATCACCGTGGTGGCGACCATGATTTTGGTCTCGCCTTTTACGAAGCGCTGCATCTCCCAGTCCTTGTCCTCGGGCTTCATGCGGCCGTGCACGATGCTGATGGGATACTGCGGAAAGGCCCGGCAAATGCTTTCGTAGCCATCCATGAGGTCCTTGAGGTCGAGCGTGGAAGACTCCTCAATGAGTGGATATACCACGTAGGCCTGGCGGCCCGCCTCAATTTCCTGTTTCAGAAAGCCTTGTACACGCAACCGTGCCCGGTCCGTCAGATGTTGCGTTTGGATAGGCTTACGCCCGGCAGGCAGCTCATCGATCACACTCACATCCAGATCGCCGTATAGCGTCATGGCCAGCGTTCGGGGAATCGGTGTGGCCGTCATCACCAATACATGTGGGTAGCCTTCGTCAGTCTTTTGCCAGAGTGAGGCCCGCTGGGCCACGCCAAAGCGGTGTTGTTCGTCCACAATCGCTAAGCCCAATCGTTTGAACTTTACGGTATCCTCAAACAGAGCGTGTGTGCCCACCAGCAAGTGTATATCCCCGCCACGAAGCAGGCGGTGAAGTTCCTTGCGCTCGGATTGCTTGGTGGCTCCCGTTAGCATGGCAATGCGAAGGCCCATCTGCTGGGCAAAAGGCTGCAAACCCCGAAAGTGCTGCTCGGCCAGGATTTGAGTGGGAGCGACCAGTGCGCTCTGGAAGCCACTGCCGGCGGCAATCAGCATAGTGATAAAGGCGACCATGGTTTTGCCACTGCCTACGTCCCCTTGGAGCAGTCGGTTCATCTGCTGGCCGCTTTTTACATCCGCGTATATCTCCTTGATTACCCGCTTCTGGGCCCCGGTCAAGGTAAAAGGGAGGTGCTTTTCGTAGAATTCTGTGAGTAGTTGCACCTGGTTGAGCACGATGCCGCGAAACTTCTCGGTCTTGCTCAGCTTCAGCTTGAACAGCCGGAGCTGGATATAGAAGAACTCTTCAAATTTGAGCCGGAACAAGGCAGTATTGAGCGTCTCGTGGCTGGATGGTACATGCATTTGGTACAACGCCTCAGACTTGGATACCAGCTTGTAGTGATCGATGAATGATTGGGGTAGCGTTTCGGCAATCTGCGGTTTGGCTACCTCCAGCAAGGCTTGCGTCAGTTTCGCAATCCCTTTGGTGTCCAGATACTTGGCTCTCAGCTTTTCCGTACTGCTGTAGATGGGCATCAGACCCTTTTGGTGTTCGCTAGCGAAAGAGAGCGGTTCTAGCTCGGGGTGCGGCAAACTCACCTTGCGGCCAAAGGCATTGGGTTTGCCAAACACCACGTAGTCCAATCCTACGCGTAGCTTTTTCTGCATCCACTCTACGCCCCGAAACCAGACCAATTCCATCGATCCGGTGTCGTCAGTAAACTCGGCCACTAACCGGCGGCCTCGGGCTTGGCCCACCAGGCCTATTTTGGTGATCTGGCCTCGCAACTGCACGTAGGGCATATCGCCGTGCACCTCGCGTACGGTATAGAACTTGCTCCGATCTTCGTACCGGAAGGGATAGTGCTGGATGAGGTCGCCGTAGGTGAATATCTCCAACTCCTTGTTGAGCAAGGCCGCCTTTTGAGGGCCTACGCCTTTCAGGAACTCAATTCGGGTTTCGAAGAAGTTGGACAAGGGTAAATAAGATAGTTTTGGAGGTTTTCAGCTTAGTCAAACAGAGTGCCCGTGCGGGTGGGCGGGATGATGCCCAGGTGGCGGTAGGCTTGCTC
>DMST01000352.1 GCA_003454975.1 Cytophagales bacterium
GTGCCTATGGGTACGGTACTCCTCAGAACCACCAGGTTGCCTACCCTAAGTTTCTCGCCAATGGCAGAAGCACTGCTTTCCAGGGCGGTCATACTGGGCTGAGGGATCAGCCCACTCTCCGGCCGCACCACTGGAGTGCCTACCGAGATCACGAACACATCCCCGTCGTCGGGCAG
Source organism: Cytophagales bacterium (assembly GCA_003454975.1). Classification (GTDB taxonomy): domain Bacteria; phylum Bacteroidota; class Bacteroidia; order Cytophagales; family Cyclobacteriaceae; genus DMST01. The sequence continues at coordinate 177 of DMST01000352.1, forward strand.
TGTGGTGGTAGCATGGAAGTTCTTGCCTAAGTGCTCCCGCAATAGCTCTGGCAGGCCCACCTCGTGTACGTAGCTGCGGCCCGCATTCAGATCGCTCACGCGGTTTTCGTCAACATCTACCCCGGTTACCAAGTACCCTACATCAGCCAATACTAGCGCCAGGGTAAGTCCTACATAGCCTAGCCCTACCACCACCACGTGGCGATGGGTGGCTACGCGTTGCTCCCACAACTGGTGGTAGTCCAGCACTCGGGTAGGAACTCCCTCCGGGTTTACAAAGATGATTTTGCTGAGAAACTTGGCGCTTTTGCGCTGCCTACGGGCAAGCTCAGTAGGGAGAGCTTCCAGCAGCTCGCGAAAGCTCATACCTTCAGGGAAGGTGATGGGGTCGGCATTCATTACCTCGCTGGCTTTCAGGTCCAGGCGGTTTTGAGTGAGTAGCCCCCGGCGTACGTCGCCGTCGCTGATGGTGCCTACTAGTTTCTGCTGCTGGTCTACCACCAGCGCGATACCAGCCGGTAGCCGGTGCTGGGTAGCTTGGGATTGTACGGTCAGTACCTCAGTGAGTGGACTGTCCGGAGAAACAAAAAGATGTGCGGTGCTTTGCATGACACGGATGATGGTCCGCAAATATGCAACATGACTGGGGGATGGCGAAGGAAATTATCAGTTATGAAGGAGGAGTATTTGGTTATGAGTGGAAAAGGCAAGGAAAGTCGTTTGCATTTTGGTAGTAGGGGCGCATGAGCGAATGCCCTAGTGGATGTTAAATCCTTGTCCTGAAGGGGGAGAATAGGAGCCATCTTCGAACCGCTAAATTAGTTTCTATTGGCTGTATGGGAGGATGAGGGGTTCTGATTCTGCTCCCGATTGCGTATCTTAATCCAACACCTACACCATTCCCTGCGATGTCCACCCATTCGGAAATTTTTTCCCATGCAGCTACGGTTTTGGCCGTGCAGAGCATGGATCGCTCCCTTACTTTTTATCGCGATCAACTAGGCTTTACAGTAACCTTCACTTGGCAAGAGCCAATTACCTATGCGGTGCTTCGGCGGGGAGATGTAAGCCTACACCTCACCCTCCGTGATGATGACTCGCGGCCTTCCTCCGTACATACAGCCCTTTACATATTTGTGTATGATGTACGGGCAGTATACCAAGAGTTAGAGAATCAAGGGGTGGCATTGCCCCAGGCGCCCGAAGCTCGTGACTACGCCATGGAAGATTTTGATGTAGTGGATCCGGATGGCTACCGCATCAGTTTTGGTGAAAGTGTAGAAGCGGAGGGCACCTAGACTTAAGAACTGCTTACTGTTTGCAAGCAGGCTCAGAATCAGCGAGTGATCGGGCCAAAGCTCCCTCATCATAATCTGCCGCTACAAAATGGATGTCCACAAACCATCATGGTTGATGCACAGCAGTATATCGTATACCTGCGCCTTCTCGTAGCCTTATCTTTTCTCTACCGATTTGATGACAATCTCATGGGTAAGAGTCTTCTGCACAGGACATTTGTCCGCGATTTCCATTAGGCGTTTGCGCTGTGCATCATCCAGATTGCCATGAAAGGTAATCTGCTTCTCAATGACGTGCACATACCCATCTTCTGACTCACAATTCTCACAATCTTTGGCATAAATCCGATCCTGATCCAGGACAATCTCAACCTTTTCCATAGGCCAGCCTTTGCGGTCGGCGTACATCCGGAGCGTCATGCATACACAGCTACCCAAGGCCATCAGAAGGAAATCATATGGGGTGGGGCCTAGGTCGGCCCCAAAAGGATCCGGTTCATCACCGATTAAATCATGGCGGCCATTACTTAGTTCAGTACGGTATTCGTCGCGACCAATTTTGGCGGAAATAGGCATAGGAGTTGTGGGTTTTATGAATGGTTACCCACAATTTATCAGAGTAAGCAGAGATATAGAAAACGTGAGAAGCTAAGGGAGCAATAATGTCGGATTTTAGTCAGCGAGGTTGTCGTTTATCCTGGCTCCTAACCTTCTACCTTATCGTTCTCCATTCACCCACACACTCAGAATGTCTCTTGAATCTCGGATTTCAATTGTGAAAGGGCGTAGCTACCGAGCTCATTGTCACGATTGCCATACGCTTGCAGCACGGCCTTGCTTAGCTCCAGGGCAGGGGCATCGTCAGGCAGCGCTGTTACCGCACCGTTGATGAGCATTACCAAATCTTCTCGTACGTTTTTCACCAGATTCCAAGCCTCCTCACTCACATAAATCTGTTGGGAGAGGTTATGGTTAAATTCATCGCGAATCTCTCTCAGTAGCACTTGCTGAAACTGCCGCGCGGAGAGCGAACCATCGAATAGCCGCACCAGTAGGTTGTTGGGATTTAATCGCTCTATCAAAAGGGTAAGCCGTTCGTAGGCCTGTAGCCGGAGAGGCAACACGGTTTCCTTACTCTTTAGTTGAATCTCCAAGGCCGATTGCCGCAACTCCTTTTGTACAAAGGCTCGCACCACCAGATACATGGCGTATAATACGAGGCCCGCAGGCAACAAGATTTTGGCGAAGTCCAATAATTGGTCCATAGTAGACGAGAGAAATGTGGCGGAAGATAAGGAAAAAAGACTACCCGTTCAGGTTCCAGATTCCCGTTTCGAAAGCAGTATAAAACATGTAAAGGCCAAAGCCGAAGAGGGCCAGGCCTACTACCCGATTCATGATTTTCATAAACTGGGGCGTTACCAGGGCGCTTAGTTTATTGGCCAGGTAAGCCTTTAGAATATCAGTGGTGAAAACGGTAAGCAAGATGCCTAGCGCAAACATGAATGCACCTTCGCTATTGCCATACCGTGGGTTGGCCGTGACGGCTGATACGATGCCAATCCAAAAGAACAACACGCCTGGATTGACCCCATTCAGCAGGAAGCCCTTCAGAATTTCGCTTGCCAACCGGGTGCGTGACCCTACATCCCGTTGCTTTACACCCTTTCGGGCCACGGGTTTTACGATGTACACGATACCAAAACCCACCAAGATCACTCCTCCCGCTAAAGCCATGTAGGCCTTCACGGTGTCATTTTCTTCAAACGAGGAAATGCCCAACCAGCAGAGAAAGAAATAAAATGCATCACTAAGCATGATGCCTAGGGCCAGGAAGATGCCATGAAAGAACCCCTTCTCTACAGCCGTTTGCATCAGGGCAAAAAATACCGGGCCAATCAGGATGGCTAAAAACAAGCCACCCAGAATGCCATTCCAAAAAGCCTCAATCATGCATCGGCCTCCTTTCGCCCCTTCACGTAGGTGGTCCAGTCATCCAGCTTTACCCCTTTTAGCACTCTTGGGAACTTAGCCTGGCCTCCGTAGTGGCCACTAGACTCCATCCAGCCCATAAAATATTCGGTAGGTAATTTTTCTAGGAATACTTCAGGCAGGGCAGAAGTTCGCTCGGTCGTATAATCGTCGTTTAGTTCCTTCAAGTAATGATCCAATCGATCCAAAATAAGTTTAGGGTCCGCCTCATCGTCACAACCAATGTACCACTGGTGGGCAAACAGAGAGCCATAAGGCACACCCGCTACGGTAAACTCCTTGATCACTATGTTGAGTTCCTCCATGACCATGCCTATGGCTTGGTTCATATTGTCTACACTCAGGTGCTCACCGCATAGGCTTAAGAAGTGCTTCGTACGACCGGTGATGATGATCTCACTCTCTTCCTTATTCACAAATTTGATCACGTCCCCAATTTCATAGCGCCAGGCTCCTGAGCAGGTGCTGATTAATAAGGCGTATTCTACCCCTTCTTCTACTTCATCGATCATGCGGGTTTCCGGCTGGTCTACCATCACGCCGTCTTCGTCAAAGTTCTTATCATTGAAGGGGACAAACTCATAAAACAGGCCGTTATTCAGTACCATGCGCATGCAGCGGGCATTGGGGCGCGACTCGAATGCTACGTAGCCTTCTGAAGCCAAGTAGGTTTCTATATAGACCAGTGGCCGAGCTAGTAGGGTCTCAAATCCTTTCCGGTATGGTTCAAAAGATACTCCGCCAAAGGTGAAAATGGTGAGATTAGGCCATACCTCGTGGATGTTCTTTACGTTGTAGTGCTCAATGATTTGCTCGATCAGCATCTGAATCCAGGCGGGATTGCCGGCTAGAATTCCGATATCCCACTTGGGGGCAATCTTCACGATTTCCCTGATCTTCTCGTTCCAGTCACGCACCCGGGCTATTTTCTGGCCAGGCTTATAGAACCGTTGAAACCAGATGGGGATTTGCCCGGTCGTAATGCCGGAGAGGTCCCCTTCAAAGTACCCTCCCATATCGCGAAGCTGAGTGCTACCCCCCAACATCAAGATCCCTTTTTCAAAAAGGTTGTCGGGCAAGTCGTACTTGCTCAGGGTCAGGATCTGCCGCAGGCTGGTCTTCCGTATGGCCCGAAGCATATCCTTGGTAACCGGTAGGTATTTGCTGGAGGCACCACTAGTACCCGAACTTAGGGCATAGTACTTGATCTTGCCGGGCCAGGCAATGTCCGACTCCCCATCTCGGGTTCTATGCCACCAGGCATCGTATATCTTGTTGTAATTGAATACCGGAACGGAGTCCCGATACAAGGTGTAGAATGACCGGGGATCTTCGCTTTTAAATTGTTTGAGTATATGCTTGAACCCATAATACTTGCCAAACGCGGTATGCCGCGCGTGGATCATCAGTTTTTTGAGTTCGTTCTTTTGTAGATCAAAAGGGTTCGAGTATTCCTGCTCTATGCTTTCGCGGATGCGAATTCCTTTTTTGAGAAGATTACCAATAAATGCCATACAATAACTTATGGATGCTACAGCGGAGTTTGGGCAAAAGCACAAGCAAACTATGGTTTTCCGCTGGGCATTCGTGTTAAGGGTGCTAATTTCGCAAACTTAATCAGACCACAGAACGCTGAGGATGGAAATCGGTAAAAATCTAGATTCATTTCGTGCGGCCCTGGCAGGCTACCCGGCTCAACTTGTTGCTATTAGTAAAACTAAACCACTAGACGCGCTACAGGCTGCCTATGATGCCGGGCAGCGAGATTTTGGTGAGAACAAAGTGCAAGAGATGACTGATAAGGCCGAGACCCTACCCAAGGACATCCGGTGGCACATGGTAGGTCACTTGCAAACCAACAAGGTAAAATATCTTGCTCCCTATGTGCACCTCATTCACTCCGTAGATAGTCTCAAGCTAATCAAAGAGATAAATAAACAGGCGGCCAAGCACGATCGAGTGATTCACATCCTCTTACAGATGCATATTGCGGAAGAGGATACCAAGTTTGGTTTGGACCAGCAGGAGCTGAATAGCCTTATCCAGGAATTCCTGGCTGGTGATTTTCCGCACGTGCGGATTGTTGGCCTGATGGGAATGGCCACCAACACCGACAATGAAACCCAGGTACGAAAAGAGTTCGCTGGCTTAAAAACTCTGTTTGAACAAACCAAATCCCAATACGCCGAATCTTTACCTGACTTCACAGAGATTAGTATGGGCATGAGTGGTGACTACCAAATCGCCATCGAAGAGGGCAGTACCCTGGTGCGTGTAGGTAGTGCTATTTTTGGCGCCAGGAATTATGGGTAAATACAATAATTAGATTTTTTATATCCAATAGTCACTACGGCAAAGAGACCTACCCTCCTCGGTGCGTGTTGGCTACAAACTGTAGATTTTCGGAGTCAATAACCTCTCTCCTGGTTGTTTTATACTAAAAATAGTAATAAAAATACTTATTTTATAAGCCATCGTTAAAATGTAATTTCCATAGTAAATTGATTTATGTTTATTTGAAAAAACACTTAAAATATGAATCGTTTATTTATCTTAGCATTGTTAGCCAACGCAATGCTTTTTGGCTGTCAGTTTGACGAACACTCCATTCATCATACTCCAATTGCAATCCCAGAAGTAGTGTCATTTGGTACAATTGATGACTATGAAAAAGTAATGAGTAGCGGCACGGAAGACCTTCAGTATTTTATCCAACAGCAAGCCAATGCAGGATTTGTATCATATTCTGCCGCTTACCTGAACGACGACTATGAATTGGTGGACAGAACGAGCAGGAATGAGGAACCCTTGATTACTGACCCGGTTATGGCTGAACTGGTCAATGCCGACGGCGTGATTCGGGTAGGCGACTGGTATTTTCGCCTCAATGTAGGCGAAGAAGCTGTTTACGCCCTTCACCAAGACCATGCCGCCGACTACGCCGATCTGGTAGCTGAGAACCTAGACAACGAATTCGTTCTTCCCTTCTCCATCAATGATGAAGTGCTTACAGAAATCACTTTCTATGATGGTAAAACCACTGCCCAGGCTCGTCAGGAGTGCTCTGGTGCGCCAGGCAATATCATTACTGATAACCGCTATGTATCTGGAGGTCTCGGAATTCGGCAAAACGACACTTTTTTACGGTACTACCGTTACGGAATCGGCTTTGCCTTATATGTACAGGTAAAGTGGCAATACTCCCAAAACAACGTTCTCGATCCGTGGCGAGCCCACAAAGCAGAGGACGTATATACCCGCTATCGGGTGGGTTATGAGGTTAAGTGCGGGGCGCGATCTGGAGTAGAATTCCCCGCCGCTACCCTACAGACAACACGCCAAACCGCTCCCAAATCTAGCTATACCTATGACTTTTATCGTGCCGGAAAAAAGCTCAGCAGGTATAGAGCGGAAGCAGAAGTATTCTACACCACAAAAAGATGTAATGGCTGTAGCACCAACATCAATAGCTCCACTACTCAAATGCAGATTCGTTACGGGCAATAAATTATTCAGCGGGAGCTAATCCCGCTAGTTTCTTATGAAAAGTATCATCTTAATCACCACCGTTCTTCTTTGCAGTCTTCAAGTTAAAGCACAATTCCAACTGCAAGTAGATGTAGGCTTTACTTGGGCTACCGAAGATTATCCTCTACCGGAGCCCTTTGAGAATTATGGCTTATTCGTTAACCCTCGTCCCGGTCCCGTAGTGACGCTTACTGGGCAATACAACTGGTATAGGATGGGGGTTTATGGTACCGCTGGGTTGATGTCTTACCGGACATTTGAAGGAATAGGTCCTTTTTTGAGTACTAACCGGGCTGGCCTCTTAGGTCCAATGTACGGCCAGTTTGTGCGGTGGATTGGTCCCTATGCAGAGGTAGGAGTCAGAAGAAAGATTGCACGCTGGCAACAATGGCAAGTATGGGCGGGTGTTGGGATAGGATACAGTCAGGATTATACTGGTAGAGGGACTCAGTATCCGTACGTAGCAGATGGTTTTACCAGCATTGACAAAGTGCTGGAATATGAAGCAACCTTCACCTATTTAACAATCCATTCTTTTACCGCCGGCCCACACCTGATGCTAAGTAGTAGAACCAAACGAGGGAATTTCTGGAACCTAAAGGCTCAGTACCACCAAGGGATCAACCCGATTATTGATGGTGAGTTCCACTATGTGCGGGACCTGGATACCAATAACGAACCCTTGAATGAGTTTGCCTTCGACTTCGTCTTTCGGCAGAGTTTCCTAAGTTTTACGTTAGGTTATGGATTGTACTGGGACAAATTGAAAAGATAGGCACTCAAATTCAAACCTTCCTTTTTCATCATTTGCTAACCTCCTGCATTTATGCTTTTCCGCATTCCTTTCCTTTCTTTGGCCCAGCAAGAAAGGAATTATAGGTGCGCATCGTTTATTTCTACCAATACTTCTGTACCCCCAAAGGGTCCTGGGGCACCCGAGTGTACGAATTTGCCAAGCGTTGGGTAGCCCAAGGGCATCAGGTAACGGTGGTGACCAGCGTATACTACAAAAGTGACCTGAAGAAGGGCAAAGGCCTAGTGTCTCGGTATACCGTAGACGGCATCGATGTCATCCAACTCAACATCGAAATCAACAACAAGCAGGGTATTCTCAAACGCATCCAGACCTTTATCGGCTTTGCGCTGCTTTCCTCCTTTTATGCCCTCAAGCTGCGTGCTGATGTAGTAGTGGCCAGCAGCGGACCCATCACGGCAGGTATTCCCGGTCTGGTAGCCCGCTACCTGCGGAGACGGAAGCTGGTGTTTGAGGTGCGGGACCTATGGCCGGATGGGGCCATCGAAATGGGTTTGCTCAACCAACCGATACTTCAACGCATAGCCTATGCCCTGGAAAAGCGTTGCTACCGGGCAGCCAAGCATATCGTGACACTCTCCCCTGGAATGTCAGATAACATCCGCCAGCGCTTGGGTTACACACACACTACCTCGGTGCCCAACGCCTCCGACCTGGATCTGTTTGGTGCCACCCCGCCGGAGGTGACCTTGCCCGACTG
>DMST01000345.1:0-577 GCA_003454975.1 Cytophagales bacterium
CGGCTTTCGATAAGAAATACGGTACGCTCACCGCGGCCAACTCCAGCTTCCTGACCGACGGTGCCGCCGCTACCCTGCTGATGAGCGAGGAGAAAGCCAAGGAGCTAGGCCTTACGCCCAAGGCGGAAGTAGTAGACTTTGAGTTCACGGGCCAGAGCCTGGACAACGAGCTGCTGATGGGCCCTGCCTTTGCGGTAGCCCGCCTGCTGAAGCGCGCCAATATGACCTTAGAGGACTTCGATGTGATTGAGTTTCACGAAGCCTTCGCTGGACAGATTCTCGCGAATCTGAAGGCGATGGCCTCCGAAGAGTTTTCACAGAAGTACCTGGGCCGTGACGGAGCCGTGGGAGAGGTGAACATGGATAAATTCAACCTTTGGGGAGGTTCATTGTCCATCGGGCACCCCTTTGGGGCCACCGGGTCACGCTTGGTCAACACTGCCGCCAATCGTCTGGAGATAGAAGACGGCAAATACGCCTTGCTGGCTGCGTGTGCTGCAGGCGCACAAGGCCATGCCATGATCGTGAAGCGATACGAGAATTAAGAATACGTCTTCGACGGCCCTTCGGGCTAGAA
>DMST01000345.1:613-8720 GCA_003454975.1 Cytophagales bacterium
AGGCTAGAAAGTAGAAGTCAGAATACAAAAGAAAACCTTGGGTAGGTAACTATCTTCTGCTCAAATACAGAACCGCCAGGGGAAACCTTGGCGGTTTTTTAGTTCTGGGTTGTAAGTCAGTGAATGAAAGCTCAGCTACCGCAACTCCACCCCACATTTTGGGCAAGCCTTAGGGTTCCAGCCGCGGCCCAGGTGCTTGTTGCAGTTGGGGCAGCGCCAGTTGAGTAGCGAAGCAATGAGCATACCCGCCTCCAATACCAACACCAACAGCACTACCTGCAAGGGCTTGAGGGGCGCCATAGCCTGTGGGTACACGTTGATGTAAAGCATGGCCGCAAAACCCAACAGGGCCAACAAGCCAATAATAATCTGGCGATTACGCCGCGAACGGTAGGTCTTTTGAATATCGGTAAGGTCCATGCTGCAAATTAACAAAAAGGGAAACGAACGGCCTCGATAAAGTAAGAACCCACTGAGTGGCTAGCGCGAGAGGGTTACTCACCCTCAGCCCATCGGATGCTGCCCAGCTTCACCTCCCAAACCAAATTGCTACCCCGCCTTCCGAAGGACTTCTCTACCTGCTGCAGGTAGACCTCCGCTTGCTGTATGCCGGTATGCTCCGTCACCGCTTCTCCTATTTGGTAGCCACGGGCTACCAGCACATACTCCAATCTGCCTTGGTACAGCCCATCCAGGGAAGGAACCAACGGCTGTACCCAAGCCATGCTGTCTAGCTGAATTTCTACCGCGCTGTAGGTGCTCTCTACCGAATCCAGGAACACCACCAAGGGTAAGGGCAGGCCTGCCTCGAAAAGTGGAGCTACAGTAACCGTGCTATCCAGAAATAAATCGGTAGTACGCTGGCGGGTATCCGATACCGAGTTCATGGTGCTGTACTGAGCATTGGCCTGGTATCCCATCAGGTCGTAGAAATCCTGCAGCTTCTGCTCTCCCCGTCGGCCAAAGGCCGTTAGCTGCCGGTCCGATAAGGAATAGGACGTTAAATCTCGTTCCAGATCCACGGAGCGGGACACTTGCTGCTCTTGCCGCTGGTATGCTTGTGCAGATGCCCCCACCGGACCCATCGCCATCACAAATATGAAAAACCAAGCTTTCATAGGTTCTACTCTTGTTGCGTAAAACGCATTTCTATAATCTTCTCCTGCTCATACGCTAGCTCCAGCACCTGAATCTCCTGCAGACTGGCTAGCGGAAAGGTGAGCTTATCTACAAACTCTGCCTTGGTATATAGCTCAATTCCCGTTCCCGTTTCCGGGTCCTCCTGAAAGATGCGTGCCTCGTCATGAAACATCATGTTGAGCTGCTGGCGACGCTTCTCGTAGTCCTCCACCTTACCGGTAGAGAAATAGTAGATCATCCGTGCGAAATCATCGCTCCGCAGGGCCAGTCGCTCCTCCGGTATGTGGCTCTGCCACCGTCGGGTGATGGTATCCGGGCGATAGTAAGGGGCACTCACCACCAGCGTAATTTGCTCCTGCGGCAGCGTCAATTCCAGGCAACCACCGTCAGCATCTACCACCCGCACCGGACTCTGATCTTCGTATAGGATGGTTACCTCTATAGGTCCGGGTTCAATCAGCGTGCCACGGATGGCGTCCTCTACGCAAATCCGGTACACTCCGCCGCCCTCTGCCGAACCCAAGCGTATACCCAGCCAAATGCTGAGCCCAGCAATGCCCAATAGCAGCAGCACCCACATCCAGGGTCGAGATCGCCTGGTGGGTGGCGAGGCCGTGCCCTCCTTTTGCGTATGCCGCTCTACAAACGCCGCCCAATCTGCAAAACCCACGTAGGCACTCAGCAGATCCAACATATCTACCCGCGGTAGCTTCTTTAGGGGTTCCGTCTTCACGTACGTGTAAAACCACTTCTCGCTGATGCGCCCCTGCACCGTAGCTACCAAGTGTTCCTGTAGGGCAACTATTTGCTGCCCCTTCCAATCGCGGATCGTCGCCGTTTCCTGCGGATGGGCCCGCCGAAAGGTATTTTCTACCTGCTGCAGTAATTGGGAGAACACGTAGGCCTGTGAAGTTTCTTGCATCAACGGACGGGGATGAAAAACAGAGGGTTGGGTGCTTTGTAAAACTAGGGAAAAACCTTGTAAACCCTTTACAAAGGCTTTGCAAGGCATTTTTTGACTGTCAGGCACCCGGTACCCGTTGGTTGGGATGTCGGCAGACCTAACCCGGTTCTGGCCGGGCAACAACAAATATTCATTCAAAAAACAATCGAACAATGAAAGTATTCACCGGTGTATTCGTCCTCTTGCTTATGGCATCCCAAACCATGGCTCAGCAACAAAGCCAGATAGTACGAGGCTATGCCAATCAGCAATTAGAAGAATACCTCTCCAACGATAACCTGTATTACCGCGCCTCTACGGCCGCTGATCCCTCCGTGAACATCAATACGGGAAACCGCTTTGTGATGGAGGTTAAGGTGCTCAACAATGTAGTGGCCGATCAGTTGGTGGCGATTTTCAACATCACACAGATCGGCGAGACGGCCGAGGAAGCTGAACGGCTTTCTACCCAACGTATCGAAGGCTTCAAACAAGACCTATTTGACCTGGGGGTGTCCGAGGAAAATGTATTTCAGGACCTCATCGCCTTTGCCCCTTATTACAGCGAAAAGAATCGCCTTTTCAGCCAAACCAAAGTGAAGAAGCCGGCCGGGTTTGAGCTGCAAGTCAACCTGCACATTCGGTATTCGGATAGCAATCTGATCAACCGCATCCTAAGCATCGCCGCCACGCACGAGATATACGATCTGGTGCGCGTGGAGTATAACGTAGAGGACATCGAGCAGGTATACCATGACATGCGCCTGAAGGCGATGGAAGAAGTGGCCCGCCGCCAGGAAGCCTACCAGACCCTGGGTATGGACTTGACTGAGGTGCACCGCAAGCTAGCCGAAGGCCATCGGGCCTACATGCCGCAGGAGCGGTACCTGGACTACACCGGGGTTACGCTAATTGCCAAGGAGGACAAGACCGAGGGCGGCAACGAAGCCGATGATTTCCGCAATCCGCAAACCGCCTTTTACGCACCGCTCAGCTACAAAGACTACGATGCGGTGATCAACCCCGTAATCATGGAACCCGTGGTGCAGTTCACCTATTCCCTGAAGATAGATTTTGAGTTTCCCTACCTAGCTCCCGAAGAGAAGGAGGAAGTTGTGGAAACGGCTTCCCACGAAGAAGAACCCGAAGGCCCAATCAAACAGTTTTATCTTATCACCCCCAACGGCGAGATAAAGTTCGTCACCGAGGGACGGTAAGACCATTGAAATTTCTCATGTAGAGGGGATGCGCACAAGCTCCCACTACATGAGAAATTTGTTGGTAGATAATTCTGTTGCCAAGCCGTGTGCCAACAGTCTCGAAGGAACCTTCTTGGTTTAGCACATCATACGGGACTTAAGAATTGTACTAGTCTGGAATGGTTTATTGAAAAGGATCGACTGCGTGAAGAGTATCAGCAAAGGTTGGCCGATGTGTGGCGCGTAGACTTGGTTTAAATTTCTGATAAAGCGCGCTGCGCTCATCGGTAAACTATCTTTTCAAAGGGGCTATTATAGAGCCATCATAAGCTCAGCCTAAGCGTATGCCAACCGGCCACATAAGTATAATCAATAGCCCAGTGCTGGCGCTCCACAATCTGCTTCACAATCGCCAGGCCCAAGCCCAGCGAAGCACCGCTTTGGGCGTCCTTCTTGAAGCGCCGGAAAAGCTGCTGCGGATCATCCACCGAGGGTGCTTCACCGGTATTCCGCACCGTCAAGGCATCTTCCGTCAGAGTCACTTCAATTTGCCCCGATTGCACGTTGTGCCGGATGGCATTTTGCAGAAGGTTGGTTAACAATACCTCCACCAGTACAGGATCTAGGGTCACTTGTTTGCCTTCGGTTATGTTGTGGCTCAGCTGCAGCTCTTTCAACTCAATAAGCTCCTCTAAATCAAACAGTTTGTCCTGTAAATGTGCAGAAAGGTCTACTGGCTGAATATCCGAGAACTCCTCATTGCCAATTTTGGTGAGCAGGGCCAGCGAGGAGCCCAATTTACTGAGGGTATTTACCGACTGCTGTGCCGACTGAATGAGTTGTAAATCGCCATCCTTCAGGTTAGGGGAGTTTACCAGCAATTCCAGCTTACCCCGGGCTACCGCCAGGGGCGTTTGCATTTCATGAGAAGCATTGTCAGAGAACTCCTTTAAGCTTTGGTAGTCCTGGCGGCTCTTTTCCGTCATGCGGCCTAGGAAATCGTTGAGCCGACGAAACTCTTTGGTCTGAGTAGGAGGGAGAGACAGGGGAGTATTGGCTCCCAGCTTAAATCCTCGAATATTCTCCAACAGCCGGTTAAACGGCCGGAATAACCAAGTAGAAAGCAGCAAGGTGATGATCAGTACCCCTCCAAACAGAATTAGGTACGTTTTCACCAGGGACTCTCGTACCCCGTCCGAGATATCATCTGATTCAATCATCAGGTCATACATCGAGAAGGCATAGTACAGGCTATCTACACGACGGGTAGCATTGATTAGGGTGAACGTTTCGGGTCGCTTCAGCCAAGGGTGCATGAGCACCGTATCCGAAAAACTGTAGCCTTCCATTACCGAATCGGTACCGAGTAAGGTGATTTGAACCCGCTCCGTTTCCAGATTGGAGGCGGGTACTCCTGACGCTAGCGAAGTAGTGAGCTCTTCTAACTGCTCGCGCAGGTGCCGCTGCTGTTCCTCATTCACTGTTCGCTGAATAACCGAAAAAGTCACACCCCCACCAATCAGGAATACCACTAGTGTAACCACCAAATAGATCAGCAAAACCTTGGTAATCAGACGCATTAGCTAGGCTTTGTGAATTTATAACCAGTGCCGTATAGGGTGGTAATGTAGTCCGGCCCGCCTGCTTGGGTGATCTTCTTACGCAGGTTTTTGATGTGCTGGTACACAAAATCGAACGAATCCTGCGTGTCCATATAGTCGCCCCACAGGTGCTCAGCAATCGTCTGCTTGGTCAATACCCGGCCTTGGTTGGCAAGCAAATACAACAACAGGTCATATTCCTTCTTAGTCAAATCCAGCAATTGCTCATTCACTTTCGCTTCCCGGGTATCAGTGTCTACCGTTATAAGGTCAAAAGCAAGCACGTGGTTGCCCGCCAGGTGTTTGCGGCGGTAAATAGCCTTCAGCCGGGCATTCAATTCTGATAGGTGGAAAGGCTTCGCCAGGTAGTCATCCGCACCCAGATCCAGCCCATTGATCTTGTCCTCCACGGAGTCCTTGGCCGAGATCACCAATACCCCCAGCTTGGATTGCTTCTGGCGTACCTCGCGCAAAAGATCTAGCCCATTGCCGTCGGGCAGCATAATATCCAGCAGCAACAAATCGTACTCATAAGCATATACCTTTTCCATACCCTCCTCAAAGGTGCTTACCCCTTCACAAACCACACCCTCCTGAGCCAGGAACGTAGTTACGTTGGTCAGTAAACCAGGATTATCTTCTACCACCAGGACTTTCATGCTTACGAAAGTAAGGCAGGTTTTTGAATCAATTTTGAAGATATACTTGCAGAGACGCCAAGGGTTTCGCAGAGCACGTAAAGAAGTAATGATAGTTTACAGTTTATGGAGGCTGGAAGTTCGAGGTAGGAGGTTCGAAGTTGGAAATTGGATTTTGGAATTGGAATTTCACATCTCCACTCCTGCACATTGTCATATTATCGCATGGTCACATTAACCCATTAGCTCATTGGCTCATCGGCTCATCAACTCATTAGCCCCTCCTTTTTTCGGTTTTCTGAATTCTGACCCGTAGCGCTGTCTTGGCATTTTCTGTATTCTACTTCTCTCACTTCTCGCTTCTCAATTCTTATGTTTGTCAGATGCAAATAGCCTCACTGAGCGAACTCAAACGCGAACTTTCCACCTATTCCCAAGAAGACCTGATCAAAACCTGCCTGCGGCTAGCCAAGCACAAGAAGGAGGTAAAGGAACTACTGCACTACCTGTGCTTTGAGGCCCAAGACCAAGACAGTTACATCAATCTGGTAAAGGAAGAGCTGGAAGAGGGCTTTAAGGAGCTACCCTATATGAGCTTTTACCACGGTAAGGGGCGGCTGCGAAAGATTCGCCGAGAGATGAATAAGTACATCAAATTTGCCGGAGAAAAGCAGACCGAGGCCGAAATCCGGATCTACTTTTGCCAGCAAATGTTGGAAGCGGGCATGGACTTGCCCCGCAGTTCGGTGCTGCTCAATCTCTACCGGGGCCAGATCAAGGCCATCGAGAAAGCCATCGACAAGCTACACCCAGACTTGCAATTCGACTACGAAGGTGACTATGAGGAGCTGATTTCAGCGGTAGATTTGGGGTAAACTTGAAGGCTCCTTTTTGGATGATTAATGAAACGGGGTTATTCGAAGGTCTCAGAATAGTTTGAACTCATGTCCATGCCTCGCATTTGTTAGCGTATTAGCGGAGCAACACCAACAAACAGATAGACGCCAGGGTTAGGTGATAGCCTATGAAGTGGGAGGTCCTTCTTTAGAGATGGCTAACCTGAAAATATATGTGGACGTGCGAAAAGTGTAACCGGGTATTTCAAACCACCAACCAGTCGCACATCTGTGTGGTAAAGGATGTGGGAGAGCTTTTTGTTGGAAAGCCCGACTCCCTAGTTCTAGCTTGGGATGCCCTGACCCAACGGGTAATGGAGTGGCAGCCCAACGTATACTCCGCAAGCACTAAGTCCATTGTGTATACCAGCAAGAAAGCGTGGTTGATCATCAAGCCCATGAAAGCGCAGCTAGACGTGAAATTTTACCATGAGGAAAAGCTGGTTTCTGACCGAATCAAACGACATCAAAATTATCGGAACAAATGGGCACATCACCTGCGCATCCATGATGAGTTGCAGGTGGACCGCGAGGTGCTTTCGCTTTTGCGACAAGCTTACGACTATTCTGTAGGTGAGTAGGTCCATCCCAGCCATCCTTAGCGGGGCACCCTCTTTAATATCGGATAGTTTTTATCCCCTTCCTTCCTGTGAGCCAATTTGTTCGCTATTCACCTAATCCATACTTTTGACACCATGAGTTGCAAACCAGAAACACGGATATTATCCAGTCGCTATGAATCCATAGCGAGAGAGGTTCCTGTTTGCGGTTCGTAAACGAACATGCCAAGCATAGGAAGCCTCTCGGACCCCGGGAGGCTTTTTTTATACCCAATTTTGAGTAAACTGAAAGCATATGCTATTACAACTCTCCACCCAGCGCCCTCAGGCCCGCGACCTGAGCTACTTATTACACAAACACCCGGACCGGGTTCAATCCGTCGAGATACCGTCGGGGCGGGCCCATATTTTTTATCCCCAGGCGGATGACCAGGTATGTACCGTTTGCTTGGCCCTAGACATCAATCCGGTGAGGCTAGCGCGGGATAACCGCCAGAATGCGGCTGATTTTGCCCTGGGGGACTACGTAAACGATAGGCCGTACGTAGCTTCCTCATACCTGAGTGTGGCCTTGGCTAAGGCCTTCTCCACGGCCATGAACGGCACTTGCCAAAGCAAACCGGAGCTGGTAGGGGTAGAAATGCCTTTTCAGGTACGCATTGCGGTACTACCTGCGCCGAAGGGTGGTGAACCGCTCATCCGTAGCCTCTTTGAGCCCTTGGGCTACACCGTACAGCTTACCCGCCACACTCTGGACTCAGAATTTCCTGAGTGGGGTGACAGCCGCTACTACACGCTGGCATTGACGGGGGAGCAAACCTTGCAAACACTGCTCTCGCACCTGTACGTGCTCATTCCCGTGCTAGACAGCCGCAAGCACTACTGGGTAAGCGAGGCTGAAGTAGAAAAGCTGCTCGAAAAAGGAAAAGATTGGCTGGAAAACCACCCCGAGAACGCGCAGATTACGCGTAGGTACCTGAAGGGTTTGCACCGACTCACCCGACGGGCGTTGGACCGCCTGCAAGCGGTGGAAGATGTGCCTAAACCGGAAGAGGTAGGCGAGGAGGCTCCCAACACGGAAGCCACCGAACATAAAGTGCGCCTGCACGACCAGCGGCTACTACTGGCCC
>DMST01000345.1:8800-11752 GCA_003454975.1 Cytophagales bacterium
CTACTGGCCCGTGAGGAGCTAAAGGCCGCCGGTGCGGAATCGGTGCTAGATCTGGGTTGCGGAGAGGGCCGCCTGCTGAAGTTGCTCATGAATGAGAAGCAGTTTACACGCATATTAGGTATGGATGTATCGTACCGTAGTCTGGAAATTGCCAAGGGAAGGCTGCACTACGATACCCTACCGCCCAAGCAGAAGGACCGCCTCACGCTGATGCAGGGGGCGCTCACCGACCGTGACCATCGGCTAGAGGGCTACGATGCAGCCGCCATTGTGGAGGTGATTGAGCATCTGGAACTAGACCGGCTGGAGTCTTTTGAGTGGGTGGTATTCGGGCATGCGCGCCCGCGTACGGTGGTACTCACTACCCCTAACCGAGAGTACAACCAGATATTTGAGACCATGGACCCGGCCACCTTTCGGCATACGGACCACCGTTTCGAATGGACCCGCAAGGAATTCGCCGACTGGGTCACGCTAGTAGGCGAGACCCACGGCTATGAGGCGGTAATCAAACCTGTTGGAGAGGTTGTCGAAAACGTGGGTGCACCATCGCAAATGGCCGTTTTTACTTTGAAGAAAGATGAAAGTGCTGAATGAATCCTCCGTGACCTGGGCATCGATGAAAAGCGAATACGTACAACAAGTGGAAGTGGAGAAACAAATAGAGGGTTTTGTAAAAACAGTACAAAGTAGACTCAACGAGCTATGAAAACGAACGAAATTAACATCCCCGAGTTATCGCTGGTGGTGCTGGTAGGTACCTCAGGATCGGGGAAGTCAACCTTTGCCCGTCAGCATTTTAAACCTACCGAAATTGTGTCTTCGGACCAATGCCGGGGCATGATGTCAGACGACGAAAACAACCAAGCGGCCACCACCGACGCCTTTGATTTGGTACACTACATTGCGCGCAAGCGTCTCAAGAACGGGCTACTTACCGTGATAGATGCTACCAATGTGCAAGAGGCCGCCCGTCGCCCGCTGGTATCCATTGCCAAGGAATACCACTGCTTACCGGTAGCTATTGTGCTCAACATTCCCGAAGGAGTGTGCCGCGAGCGCAATGCCCAGCGGCCCGACCGTAACTTTGGCCCCCACGTGCTGAAGCAACAGCGCTCCCAGTTGAAGAAATCTTTGCAGTCCCTCAAGCGAGAAGGCTTTCGGCACATCTTCGTTCTGGAATCTGTAGAGGAGGTAAACGCGCTGGCTACCATTGGCCGGCAGAAGCTCTACAACGACAAGCGCGATGAGAAAGGGCCCTTTGACATCATTGGGGACGTGCACGGGTGCTTTACCGAGCTTACGGAGTTGCTGGATAACCTAGGTTACCAGATAGAGCGGGTACCCTATACGCCAGAGACTCTGGGCTTTCGGGTGACGCCGCCAGAAGGCCGCAAGGCCATCTTTTTGGGCGACCTGGTAGACCGGGGGCCAGACTCACCCAGTGTACTGAAGCTAGCCATGAGCATGGTGAATGCCGGAAGCGCACTCTGTGTACCCGGCAACCACGACATGAAACTGCAAAAGTACCTGCGTGGCAAGCAAGTACAGTTAAAGCATGGCCTGGAGGTAACCGCAGAACAGTTGGAAGGGGAGAGCCAGGAGTTCAAAGACCAGCTGCGGGAGTGGCTTTATGGGCTGGTGAGCCACTATGTGCTCGACGACGGTAAGCTGGCCGTGGCCCACGCGGGTATTAGGGAGGAAATGCAAGGCAGGGGTAGTGGGGCAGTCCGCTCATTCTGCATGTATGGGGAGACCACCGGCGAGATCGATTCGTTTGGCTTGCCCGTGCGCTACAACTGGGCCTCGGACTACCGCGGTCGGGCCCAGGTGGTGTACGGCCATACTCCCGTACCGGAAGCCGAATGGCTCAACCGCACCATCGATATCGATACCGGTTGTGTATTTGGCGGCAAATTGACAGCCCTGCGCTACCCGGAATCAGAATTGGTATCAGTACCCGCAAAGGAGGTGTACTGCGAGCCTGTGCGCCCGCTGGAAACGGAAACTTCTGGCCTAAGCCAGCAGCAAGAGCTGGATCGTCTCCTAGACATCCGGGATGTACTGGGCAAACGGATTGTGAACACCCGGCTAATGGCCAATCTCACGTTACAGGAAGAGAATTCCATTGCGGCACTGGAGGTAATGAGTCGATTTGCGGTCAACCCCAAGTGGTTGATCTACCTGCCGCCCACCATGTCGCCCACCGAAACCAGTATGCGGGAGACCTACCTGGAGCACCCCGAGGAGGCTTTCAAGTACTACCGAAGCCAAGGGATAAAACAAGTAGTGTGTGAGGAAAAGCACATGGGCTCCCGCGCAGTGGTGATTGTGGGGCAAAGCCCGGAGGCAATCAAACGCCGGTTTGGTATAGAAACGGAGGCCCTTGGTACTTGCTATACCCGCACGGGCCGTGGCTTCTTTCCTGATAAGGAGCTGGAAAGTGCCTTTTTGGCTAGAGTACACCAAGCGCTAACCCAGTCAGGGTTTTGGAAGGAATTCAAAACCGACTGGGTGTGTCTGGATGCGGAGCTGATGCCATGGTCCATGAAAGCCCAAGCCCTGCTACAGGAGCAGTATGCGGCCGTAGGCACGGCGGGAAGTCAGGCCGTTGCGTCCGTAATCCAGGCCCTGGAAACCACCCAGACCCGGAATTTGGAAGGAGTAGGGGAGTTGCTAGCGAGCTACCAAACCAAGCAGTCGCAGCTGCAACAGTTTCAAGAGGCCTACCGCCAGTACTGCTGGCCCGTACATTCACTGGACGATTTCAAGCTGGCTCCTTTTCACGTGCTAGCTACCGAGGGCGCCGTACACGTGGACAAAAGCCACGTATGGCATATGGAAACCATTGCCAAGGTATGTGCTGAGGATTCCGGCTTTCTGTTGGCTACTCCGCACCGGGTGGTAGAACTAGCGGACGACCGCGCCGTACAGGAAGCCGTAGACTGGTGG
>DMST01000345.1:11777-16513 GCA_003454975.1 Cytophagales bacterium
AAGGCGGAGAGGGCATGGTGGTAAAGCCGATGGAATTTATTGCTCCCGGACCCAAAGGCTGGGCCCAACCGGCTGTAAAGTGCCGCGGGGCGGAATACTTGCGGATCATCTACGGGCCGGAATACACCACTGAAGAAAACCTAAAGGTGCTGAAAAACCGGGGGCTGGGCCGTAAACGTTCACTGGCACAACGCGAATTTGCCCTAGGGGTAGAGGCTTTGGAGCGGTTTGTAAAGCAGGAACCTTTGCGTAGGGTCCACGAATGTGTTTTTGGTGTATTAGCCCTGGAAAGTGAAGCTGTAGATCCTCGGCTATAATAGAAAAGGGCTACCCAACCGGGAAGCCCTTTCAATAAATTCAAACTTGGAGCCTACTAGGGGATGTCATCGCCAGGACCACCGCCAGTACCGCCTCCACCAGGACCAGGACGACCACCGCCGCCGCCAAAGGGGCTGCAGCCGTTAGGGCAGCAATGCTGATAAGCGGCCCAACCTTCTACAAATCCTGCCACAAAGCCAGGGCAAGGGTTGCCAATGTTGAGCGTGTAAGTGTTGCTGATCACGGTAGATGAGTAGCTGTCACAGTTCATAAGAACCGAACGGGCATGATTGAATCCAAGATCGTAATTGAAATAGTTACAATCCGTCATCATAGCTTCAGCCTCGAATTGCTGACTGGTGTTAGGCTGTAGAATAGCCCCGAGACCCAAAGCGAGGAGCGCTCCGAGAGCAAGTAATTTTCTCATTTGTTTACGTTTTAATGGTCTTAGTTTAAAACGAATATATAACCCCGATGTCAATTTTCCTAGACTATTGTGTCATAGCAATAAAGCCAATTTACGATTAAAAGAGTATTACTTTCCATTCTATTTCATTGTTTTCCAGACTAGGGTAGGGGCCCACTTACACGGACCGATTGATGCACATTAACCGGGAATTCTACGTTTTCGGAGCATCCCACCCATTACATCACGCACTCCCTGAATGATGACAAATCCTTTGGGATCTTCCTCGTCAATGATGCGCTTTATTTTTAACCATTCCAGACGGGTGATCACGGTAAACAACACATCCTTGTCCGTACCCGCCGGTCCTTGGGTACCATAGCCTCCCTGGCCTTTTAGAATGGTAATACCCATGCCCATTTCCTGAATCACCCGCTCCTGAATGGCACCAGGATTGCGAGAGATAATCGTCACTTGCAAATACTCTTCAATTCCCTGGATGATGAAATCAACCGTTTTGGAAGCTACCAAATAGGCAAGTAAAGAGTATAGAGCGACCTCAATACCGAAGCCCCAGGCGGCTACACCGAAAATAATCAGGTTGATGCCGATGATAACGTCTCCTACGGAAACGCCCGCATGGCGCGATACATATAAAGCCACGATCTCGGTGCCGTCTATGACACCCCCACCGCGAATACTCAACCCAATACCCGCTCCCAGAAAAAATCCCCCGAAAATAGCGGCCAGTACCGGGTCGGTAGTCACGGTAGGAAAATCCACAAAAGTAACCACCATACTGAGGGTAGTGACGGAGATCACCGTACGAAATAGGAACCGGCGTGACATTTGAAAGTACCCTAACAGAATGAAGGGTAAATTGACGAGCAATACCATATACCCAATGCCAGCATCAGAAGCGGCCGACACCATTAGAGCGATGCCCGTAGCCCCGCCGTCAAAAAAATGGGAAGGCATCAGGAAGCCCTTGAGTCCCAATGCACCAGAACCTACTCCGGCTAAAATCCAAAGTACATCACGAAAGGATCGCCTAATTTTACGTTTTTCCATGGGTTGCGGGGTTTACACAAAAAAGGGAGTGGTTACCCACTCCCAAATCTCTCTTATTAACCAACATCACCGCTCGGGTAGAGCGGTATCTTCTTGTGGTGCGTTCTGACCCAAGTGTTCAATTGATGGGTTTCGACCATCGACAAATTCTGGATCAGTTTCCGATACTCCTTCCTGAACAGCCGTTCGTCGAAGGCCATTTTGTTCAGGATATACTGGCTATACTGCAAGAACTTCATGAAGCTTACCTTAGCCTCCAATTGTCCAGCGATAGGAAATTATTGCTACGAAGCCGCACCTGAAATTCGGAGCGTTTGGTTTTGTTGTGCTTACGAAAAAAAGGAAAACGGGAAAATCGTCTTTTGGGTGTTCTCGTGATAATGAACATCATGCATTCAGTTTTATGATTAGAAATTTTACTCCGGATGGAAAACGAAGGAGTCGCTAAATCAAAAACTGTTGGATGTGCACGTGCCTACGGACCGTAGGCAAATAGATGAAATGAAGGTATACAGTAGATTGGGAAAGAAAAGCCGAAGATGGGTAATCAAGGAACAGAACTGCGATTTCCAAGGGTTGCCTTGGCTCACTTGACCGGTAGGTGGAATAGACAAATTCTTCGGCTACTTCCTGAGTACCTTCCGCAAGGGTAGGCTCCGCAAGGCCTAGCAGGCCTATACCGAGTATACCCAGAAGTAACCAAAGTTTTTTCATGTTATGATAGTAATACTATTTATTACGGAGGTAATGCTATTTTGTTCTATATAGTAGCAAGGAATCTCATTCCGGTTCAGAAAACAGAATATTTTCCTGCCTGCGCATTTTATTGCCAAATTATTTTTGGTTTATAGCTTAAACCCTGTTGATATTTGAAAGGGATGGTTATATAATGAAGGGTTAAGAACTACACCTCGAAAATCACTCATCATGTCCCAAAGGAATATCCCCCTCCTCATTATTACGATAATTTGCCTGTACTCTTGCCAGAAGACTCCGAAGGTAAAAATCAACGAAACCATCGCCACCGTGGAGGAACTGAAGGCACACACCCAAGAGTTTGGCAAGCCGGAAATTGTAGAAGTAACCGCAGGAGTACATATGGCGATTGGCTTTGGGCTGGCTAATTCCATTTTGTTGGAGGGGATAGATGGCAACATCATTGTAGATTGCTCCGAGAGCAACGAGGTAGCGGCACGCATCAAAGCGGAGTTTGATAAGATCAGTGACAAGCCAATAAAATCGCTCATTTACTAACAACCACGCTGACCACATATTTGGGGCAGGGATAATGGCCGGGGATGACGAACCCGATGTGTATGCTCATGCGCTGACCAACCAATACATCGACCGGCTACTAAACGTGGTGCAACCCACCATTGGCCGTAGGAGCAACCGCATGTTTGGCAACTACTTGGATTCTACCCATCACATCAATTGTGGCATTGGCCCCTTTTTGGACAACCGTCCCAGCACCTCCCGGTCGCTCCTTAGACCTACCATAACCTTTGAAGATGAGTTGGAGGTAGAGATAGCCGGGCTTACGCTTCAGCTCGTGCACGCACCCGGCGAAACGGACGATCAGCTTTTCATCTGGATGCCCGACAAGAAGGTGTTGCTTTGCGGGGATAACTATTACAAAACCTTCCCCAACCTGTATACCATCCGCGGTACGCCCTACCGGGACGTAAAGCAATGGGCCAGCAGTCTGGACCGGATGCGCTACCTGCAACCCGAGTATTTGGTGCCCAGCCACACCCAACCGTTGAAGGGACAGGAGCTGATTGCCCAAACGCTGATGGACTACGCCGATGCCATCCGGTTTGTACACGACCAGACCATTCGCCATATGAACCTGGGACTGACGGCCGAAGAAATAGCTGAGGTGGTTATTTTACCTCAACACCTAAGTACTACGCCCGCTCTGCAAGAGTTCTACGGCCGGGTAGACTGGTCCGTAAAGAGTGTGTTTACAGGCTACATGGGCTGGTTCGATGGCAATGCCGCTACGCTATTACCTTTGCCGCCACAAGAGAAAGCAGATAAGATGGCCGAACTAGCGGGTGGGGCAGAAGCCTTACGCGCGCAAGCGGAGCAGGCCCTGGCGGAAGGAGAGCACCAATGGGCCCTGGAGCTGACCGACTACTTGAAGCGCCTACTGCCGGAAGATGCTGGCATAGTGGATATGCGGTACCAGGCGTTGACCGGGCTGGCCGCCCGGCAGTCTAACCCCAATGCACGCAACTATTTCCTGAGCCAAGCGGTAGAGGCCAAGGGCGGCAGCATGGAGCTAGTAGCGGAGCGCACGGAAGCTTTGGTGCACGATATCCCCACGGAGGCCATCTTCCAGGCACTGGCAGTGCGTACATTGCCCGAGGAGTGCCTGGACTATGACAAGAAAGCAGTGTTTAAGTTTACGGATACCGGTGAGGAATGGACTGTATGGATTCGGCATGGAGTTACTGAGATTCAGCCTTTTGCACTAGAAAAACCCGACTTTACTTTAACTACTACTACCAACATTTGGAAGGAAGTAACCGCCGGTTTGAAGACCCCCTTGGCTACAATTACCACCGGTAAGATTAAGGTAGAAGGTGGTCTCGCAGGATTCAGGACCTTCTTCAGCAAGTTTCAGAAGTCATAGGGATAAGGCCACTAAAACACCCAAACAGTAAGCCCAGCATGGTTCTCCTATTCCTCAGGCTTCCAGTTGCCCGTGCGTAGGAGAACCAGGTTGACTCCGAGGTCGGGATTGGGGCAGGTGCGGATTTCCAAGCCGATTCCCGCTTTCATCGCCAGATCTGCTAGTTCTGCTGGGGGGTAGCTGCGCGCATGCGAAACGGCACCGTCCCAAAGGTAGAGCAGAGGTACGATGGGGATTAGGGAGGTGAACAGGTAGCGGTGCCAACGGCGGGGCCGTAAGCGTGGGGTAGGAAACCACACC
>DMST01000162.1:0-6075 GCA_003454975.1 Cytophagales bacterium
TATTTTTCCTCTCTACTCGATCCTACCCAATTAAGGTTAATTTACATAGCAAAGTGGCAGTTGGCCCGGAATCCGGGAATATTGTGGTGCTGGGTGGCGTTTCCAAATAGAACCTAACTACGTGCGACTATGCGTTTACCTCATTTTCTTTTTTTGATTGGTGGGTTATGGGCGAGTACGCTAACGGCCCAGGTGCCTACAGATATCACGTATCGGGTAGAGACTCCGTTGGGGGAGTTGGATAAGCGACAGAAGCGTTACTACAAGGAACTCAACAAAGCCGGTTATAGAATTAATGCTGGGGCCTTTGCAGCCGATAGTGTGGTTATTCTTTCGTCTTCCAGCCTGACGGCGTTTACCCGGAGCCTGCGCTGGTGGCGAGATGCGGTGGTCTGGGAGGCTACTTATGCGGACGGGAGTAAGGAATATCTGCGGCAGCCCCGCCGCAAACTAAAACAGCAACTTCGAAAACAATACTATGGGTATTGGGAAGCTTACTACTTGGCAAAGGATCCTGATCTCTCACCGGAGGAGCTGCAAACAGCAGTAAAGAAAAGGTTGAGGGCTTTCGGTCGTATCTGGCGAGGGAAGAAGAACAGAGGGATTCCTGACGATTATACCTGGTTTGTGTATTTGGGTGATGCCCGAGGAGGCCCATTATCGAAATATCGGGTTGATTTCTTAACCCGTAATCGCCCGTATGCGGAAATCTATTTCGATACGGTTCGTGCTGAGCTAGCACACCGGTTGCCGGCTATTGAACAAGCCGATTGCCGGGTGGTAGACCGTGGTACCCGTTTTTTGCAGTTTCAAGAAACCACCTTCCAGGCCTTTCGCTATACCCCCTATAGGAGTTCGGACCGTATTCGTCGGATGCGTCGCTTTGCGTTGTTCTTTGATAAGAACAAGGTGGAATATGAGGCTGCTGAAACCGATAGAATTCTTCGATTTCTGGCAGATAGCAGCTATCAGGTGGCTAAGGCCTTTGTGAGGGGTATGGCCTCCGTAGAGGGAGATAGTGCAAACAATATACGATTGATGGAATCGCGGGCTCAGGTGTTGGTGCAAACCCTACAGAAAGGACAGGAGGAGCAGATTGTACTAGAGACCGAAACGTTTGAGAATTGGCCGCTCTTTTACCAGCAGCTACTAAAGGCGGGCTTTGATACGGCTACTTATACTAAGTCAGAATGGAAGGACTTGTTTTACGAAGATTCGGTAGCGAGAGCTCTGGAGCCAATGCTGTCAGAGCAGCGGCGGGCTGATTTGACGCTGTATTTGTATCAGCTGTTGGATGAAGGGGAGCAACTGGACCAGGCTTTTCTGTTGTACCGGCAGGCTTTGACCCGCTTGCAACGGTCTAGGACTCCGCAGGAGCAAGGACGCTATTTGCGTTTTTTGGTGGGGATGCGGCTCTATTTTCATGAGTTAGTGCAGAAGGAAAAGTCTACTTGGGAGAATATAGAAAGTGAAGCGCCCGCCTGGGGTAATGTGCCAGATGCCTTACCGGTGCTGTATGCCGTGCAGTTGATTAAAGAGAAAAATGCAGGTAACTGGCTGCCAGAAGATTTTGTAAGCAGAGTGATGGCCGGTCACCGCGCAGCCTTGCGGCTAATGGAGTCTAGCGTGGGCCCCTTGCAAACTTATTTTACCAAGCAGGCAGTGGCCCTGCAAGGTTACGTGTTTGGTCGGTTATTGGATGGTGAGTGGGAGCCCGAACGCATTTGTGAGCTGGAGTATCCGGAAACCCCGCTGTATTATTCACTCATCCTGAATTACTATCATTTTCTGGACTATGGTGGACGCCGCATCCTGGGCGCTAATCCATGCAGTGCACAGGGTTATCGCCCCTCGGTTGAGGCCGATGTGTGGGCTTCGGCATCTACCGCCTTGCCTTTGGATACCATACAGGCCAATGGGGTAGATGCTCGTCATAGCCGTTATTACTATTTTCTGAAGCGCTGGGTGCTAGATAAAGACGAGGAGATTGCCAAATACACCCGTAGGGTAGGGGACTACTACATGTTCGATCTCATGGAAGTAGTACAGTACAATGTGAGGGGGTGGGAGGTAGCTGAGGCCCGTATGTTTGATGAGGAAATAGATATACTCAGGTTAGACGATCTGGTGCGTGAGCTTCTGACTTATCGGGACCGGATTTGCCCAACTTCGCTTTTTCCTTTGGTATTGGAATACCATCGCCGATTTCAGGTGGCGGTACTGCTTAATCCTATGGTGCTGGTGGATAATAGGGTGGCCAAGCGATTTAAAGAAAGCAGGAAATGGCTTTCGGATTATTATCGGGCCAGAAAGGACCGAATGATTCCTGAGGAGGCACTGCTTGTTGCTCGCCATCTGATTGCCGTGAATGCACTATTTATTGGGAATGAAGGAGTAAACACGAGTTTCTCCATTATGCATGCGGCGCGTACTCCGGAAGCCCTAGCCTCTGACTGGGGAAAAGAATACGCCAATCTGGCGGTAATAGCCGGGCCAAGGCCTTTCGATTTAATACCTGGTTTGCAAAGACAGGTGACCGAAACTGAAGAGGGAGAGTGGCAAAAAAACTTCCTGCAAGTTCACCCGGAGTTGTGGCAATTGTACCACCTGCCGAGGAACTTGCTGGATGAATAGTGGTCTATTGAGCCGCTATCAACTCGGTGAGTAGTTGCTTCATACGTGGCTCGGCGGCCATAGCAGCGGCAATCACACTTTCGATGGAAACAGGCTCCAGGTGGTCAGGGTGAGCCAGATCAGTAATGACGGATACAGCAAATACGGGTAAGCCCATGTGTACTGCCACCAGGTTTTCCGGGATGGTGGACATGCCTACTGCATCTGCGCCCATTTGGCGAAGCCAACGGTACTCCGCGTAGGTTTCCAGGTTAGGGCCCTGCACTCCCACGTAAACCCCAGTATGGCAGGGGATGCCGTGCTGCTGAGCTATGGTTTGTGCCTGGGAAATGAGGGCACGTTGGTAAGGCTCACTCATGTCTGGAAAACGACCTCCCAACTCGTCGAGGTTCTTGCCACGCAGTGGGCTCTCTGGCATCAGGTTGATATGATCTTGGATAATCATCAAGTCGCTCTTCTTATAGTTGGGGTTCATGCCCCCCGCAGCGTTGGAAATGAAAAGCTTCTCGATGCCCAATAGCTTCATTACCCGAACAGGAAAAGTAACCTGCTGCATGGAATAGCCCTCGTAGTAGTGAAAACGGCCTTGCATCACCACCACCGATTTACCCCCCAATTTACCGAATACCAGCTTGCCGCTATGGGTTTCCACCGTGGAAACCGGAAAGTGAGGTATGTCTTCGTAACCAATTGTGGTTTCTACCTCCATGTCGTTGACCAGCGAGCCTAAGCCCGTGCCCAGTATGATTCCAAATCGGGGAGCAGAGGGGTGCCGTGAACGCACCAACTCTGCTGCCTCCTGCATATGTGCGAAGGTGAGGTTTTCCATGGATTAGCGTTTGAAATGGATAAGTGCCGAAGTCCGGCCTAGGGCATGGGTAAATCCTACCAAAAGTACTCCCTCCGGAGTGAAGAAAGTGTAATCCCGAATACGGTTAAAAATTTCTCCATCATTCAGAGGAATATCCGTCCAATCTGGCCGGCCAGGGTGCCATTCGCTAAGCACGACCTCGGTACCGGCAATAGTATCGTCGTGGTGTACCACAAATACATTGCCCCGCTCGGTATATACCTCTACCCCTACCATGCGTAAACCATTGTCTGAGTGGTTGGAAGTGCTTTTGAGGATGATATTGCCATCCATGAACTTGTTGTTCCGGTCAAAAGCCAAGACAAAAGCATCTCCGATTTCTACGGTGCCGTGACGGCCAAACCACAAGTCAGGTGAAAGTACAGCGGTATGGTCATAGGTGAAGCCCGGCGAGGAGTAATTACGTTTTTCTAAAGTAATCCACTTTTTGCCAGCGCCATCAATCCGAAAATCCACCAGATCAATATTTCGCCAATCCGCTTCTTCTCCTCGTGCATTGGCTACGGTGGTGTCGTAGCGTTGCTCAAAACGGCGAGAGAGCTGCCAAAAGGTAATGTCTTGTACTTCGTGTTCGGCAAAATTGAAGTGTGCAAACATGACTCCTTCAAATACTCCTTCACGCTCGGCCTCGTTGGCAATGTAGATCTCATCTTCGCTGAGCTGATGGATTTGGAATTGGGTCCGAAGGTAATTACTGGAAGGAATCTCCAGAAATACACTTTCGCGAGTAGCCAGATTATACCGGACCATGCTTACGCCCCCGGTGGGCGTAGTTTCTAAGAAAAGAACCTCTCCCCGATTGTTTAGATACAAATCATAGCTGATGCGTCCTCGGTTGACGGGCAACTGTCCAGCGGCTACTTTTTCGCCGTCGGCATCAAACAGGTCAACGTTTACTAGTAGCCCCGGCTTGCTGAACTCGTAGTGGTAAGCAAGAAAAAACTTCCGGTTTGGGCTGTATCGTATCCATACTTGATAACCCAAGGGTGGCTCTGAAGAGATACCAGAGCGTGCTACCCCTTCCAAGCGGGCCGCTACCTCTCCTTTACTCGGGGCATCGCGCCAGGTGGCTACTCCGTAATTGGCAATTTCTTTGGCTTCTGCTTCGGCACCTACAGCTCGTTTGGCTTCGTACAATAGCACCGATGAGTTCTTCTTGCGTAGGTTCCAGGTGTGCACTACTAAGCCATAGGACTGGCTGTCTTCACTCAAGTGGAAACCAACGGGCTGTACTTCACTCTCGAATTCGTAAGTGTGTTGGAATTCCAGATACAAATCTGAACTCCATTCCTGTACCAAGTAGGTGGATTTGCTTCCGTGCCGGCCTTTGGACTTACTCAGGGTGAGGTACCCGTTTTCGGTTGGTAATAGCCGTGGAAAATCTACCGGGTCGAGGGCAGCAGTTTCCTGACCAAAATCGGGCTGTTTTTCAATGATGTCTTGGGCCTGTGCTGAAAAAATAAGGAAGACTAGCGCCAAGCTGGTGTAAAGGTGCAGGGGACGTAAGATTTGCCAATTCATGGGTTCGATGGGCGTTTGGGAAAACTTGAAGCCAAAGGGCTGCATGCTTAGGGTGCAATATGCCAAAAGATGCGCATTCCTGGGCCTCTGGTATTGAAGAATGCCAGATTTTACAGGTTGAGTGCCCATTGTTGGGATCAACTCGGTAAGAAGAATGAACAAAGACCCTTTTCCGGAATCAGGATCGAATGGCCCGAACTGGATCCATATAGGCAGCCCGAATGGCGGGGATGATGCCGGCCACTACCCCTAACACTGCGGCTATCGTCATACCCGTGATCACTTTGTCGAGCGGGAATATGACCTCAAAACTCCCCATGGGTATGAGCGTGAGTAGCCATACAAAAACTAACCCTATGGCACCGCCAATGCAGCTGAGAAGGATAGCCTCGAAGAGGAATTGGAATAAAATGAAGTAGTTCTTCGCTCCCAATGATTTCTCTACTCCGATCAGGCTGGTTCGTTCTTTTACGGAGACGAACATGATGTTGGCGATACTAAACCCACCTACAAGCCCAGAGAATCCACCAATCACCCAACCAGCAATAGTAACGATATCGAATACCGTGCCTATAGCTGCTGCGATGGCTTCGGGGCGGTTCAGCTCAAAGGAGTTGTCTTCCTTTGGGCGCAGGCCGCGTTTGGCACGCAGCAAGCCTTCCATCTCATTTTCTAGTTGCAAAAGGCCTTCGTCACCCGGTTTGCCCTTGGCTCCAATCCGGCTGCCTACGCCTCCGCGCGACTGGCCCGTTTGGTACACTTTACGGAAGGCCTTGAAGGGAACAATAGCGTACTCGTCGCTACTAGTAACATCCAGCAGGCTGCTGCCTTCCCGTTCCATCACGCCAATTACGGTATAGCGTAAGCCACGGATTTTTATCCGTTCGCCAAGGGGATTTGTTCTCGGGAAAAGGCCTTCGGCAATGTCCTGACCAATGACCACTACGTTGCGCCCGCCGTCTAGCTCTTGCTGAGTAAAATATCGGCCGTCCAGAATATTTACTTCGAAGACCTCATCGTAGCCTTCGCTTGCACCTACCAGGGTCATG
>DMST01000162.1:6146-11897 GCA_003454975.1 Cytophagales bacterium
GGGTCATGCTACCTATGCTGTTGCTTTCAAACTTGAAGGTTTGCCCGCCGCGGCGACTAAAAATAGTGAGGGCCCCATCGCTTTGTAAGTGTCTTTGTAAATAGCGGTACTCAGAATACGAGGGGTTGGGGCGTTTCCAGTACGTCCACCAAGGTGTATTAGGGTCTCCTATAAAAGGGAACCGATCTACATAGATGACATCGGTACCCAGGAAATTGAAGCTGTTCTTCAGATTGTTTTCCAGTGAGTCTACAGCAGTGAGTACTCCCACGATAGTAAACACCCCAATAGTTACCCCCAAAAGGGATAAAATGGTACGTAAAATATTACCCCGCAAGGCGTTGGAAGCAAAGCGGAAACTCTCAATTATTTGGCGAATGACCTTCACAGGAAAAATGGTTGCGGAAATTCAGCGCAGAAGCTAGCGTTTCTATCCCCGGGTTCTTAAAATTTTTTGCTACCTTTGCAAGCCCTAATTTAGTGCCAACCAAAAGATAATCACTATCAGTACTTCAATAATAAAAATGAAACTGTCGGAGTTCAAATTTGAACTTCCAACAGGCCTGATTGCGCAATATCCGGCAGAAAACCGGGATGAATCCCGCATGATGGTGGTGAACCGTGAAACCGGAGAAATCGAGCACAAAATCTTTAAGGATATCTTAGAGTATTTTGACGAAAGCGATACCCTGGTGACTAACGATACCAAGGTATTCCCTGCTCGTTTGTACGGAAATAAAGAGAAAACGGGTGCCAAAATTGAGGTGTTCTTGTTGCGTGAGCTCAATCAAGAGATGCACCTCTGGGATGTATTGGTAGATCCGGCTCGTAAAATCCGGGTGGGCAACAAGCTCTATTTCGGCGAAAACGACTTGGTGGCCGAGGTAATTGATAACACTACCTCTCGTGGTCGTACTATTCGTTTCCTGTATGACGGTGAGCCAGAGAAGTTCTACGATATCATTGATTCCTTGGGTGAGACCCCTCTGCCCAAGTACATCACGCGTAAAGTAGAAGAGGCCGATAGAGACCGTTTTCAAACCATATATGCCGAGCATGTTGGAGCGGTTGCAGCACCTACTGCCGGTTTGCACTTTACTCCGCAAGTGCTGAAGCGCATGGAGATTAAGGGCATCGAGGTGTCTCCTATCACCTTGCACATTGGTTTGGGTACCTTCCGTCCAGTGGATGTGGAAGACTTGACCAAGCACAAAATGGACTCGGAGAACTTTATGGTGCCCGAGGTTACGGCTGAGAAAGTGAACGCTTCGCTGAACTCCAAGAAAAAGGTGTGTGCCATTGGTACTACTACCATGCGTGCGTTGGAGTCTTCGGTAAATGCCAACAACCGCCTGAAGGGCAATGAAGGTTGGACGGATAAGTTTATTTTCCCTCCCTACGAATTCAAGATTTGTAATGCGTTGCTGACCAACTTCCATCAGCCAGAGTCAACGCTGCTGATGATGGCGGCGGCCTTTGGTGGATATGAGAATATCATGGAAGCGTACAAGGTGGCGATCAAAGAGAAATACCGTTTCTATAGCTACGGAGACTGCATGCTGATTATATAATCGCTTTAGTCTATAGCATTTCGAGCCCCAAGGCCTGTCTAGGTTTTGGGGTTTTCTTTTTTCAAGCAGAGATACGGAGAACACACAGAGCCCAGAGGAGGGCTACTGCGGAAGGGTTGTTTCAAGGAATGCCCTCTAATGAAGAAAGGACCCTTATTTTGGAAACGGTGCAAGGCCGTTCAGTACCTCATCCACTTTTATTTCCCAGCCTAGCTTGGTCATATAGGTGCGCACTTGCGATAGGGGGTGGTTGGGGAACTGGAGGTCGTAGGCGATGGTTTCCGCCTTATTCATCAGGCAGGTGTGCTCGTAGTCCGGTTCGTAGGGGTCGCTGGCCCAGCCAGGGTATTCGCCTTGCTTGTTGGCTACTAGCTTACCTTGCTTAATCAGGGCATCCGCAACCAGCGATTCACGCTGTCCGGTTGGCTCAAGCTCCATGCCTTGGAGCTTGAGCACGTAGCTGTATTTTTCGAAGGGAAGGGTGTAAGAGCCCAAATACATGGTGCCGGTGGGCTGTTGGGGGAATTTGAAGAGGGTTTTGATGGCCGTTAGTCCTTGCACTTTGGCTAGCTCTACCTGCAAAATACCACCGCCTTGTGCAGTAAGTTGGCTCCGGTAGTAGTTGCGAAGCTCTTCTACATTTTGGACGGTGGTCAGGTCCGGTTCCTTTGCAAAGAAATTGATGGAGAGGGCCATGGGGAATTCCGGGTTTACCCATTGCACCATCGTTTTGGTCTTCTGCTTTTGATCCCAGCTCCAGTCGGGTAGGCTGATAGAGGCAAGGGAAGGTTTCTTGGGGCCAAAGAGTCGCATGACTCAAAGGTAAGAGAAGGTCGTAAGACCCGAAGTCAGCTAGCTTATTATGGGGGGCTAAAAATATTTGCTTTTTAGGTTTGTTACTTCCTCTACCGTTAGGTCTGCGTATTTTGCTATCTGTTCGATGGAAAGCTCACCGTCGGCAAGCATACGTTGAGCAGAATCAATTTTATTTTGTTCAGTTCCTTCTCTCTTACCTTTCTCTTCTCCTCTCCGGTAAGCCGTTGTTTTAGTGAAATCTATAGTAACCGCCATCCAGAAGTTAATTGCCAAGCCCAGCCTTTATTTCGGTAACCTCCTGGATAGTTAAGTCAGCATACCTTGCTACCTGCTCGATGGATAGTTCACCGTCGGCAAGCATGCGTTTGGCAGAATCAATTTTATTTTGTTCTGCATCTCTCTTAGCTTTCTCTTCTCCTCTCCGGTAAGCCGTTGTTTTGGTGAAATCTATGGTAACCGCCATGCTTTCTACTTTTTCACTTGTAAGTTCTTCCAATTTACGCAGCCTGGAATAAACCTCCAATTGGGTGGTATACTTGTTAAACGTGCCTAGCTCCTGAGTAAGTTGCTGCAAGCGGGCTAAAATTTGATCAATAATCACTTCTGAAGCCACAGACTCGAAGTCTCCTAGGATTGCCATCACTACCTCCTCGGGCGTATTGGCCTGGATTAGATCCTGTGCCCGGAAGTCCTGTAAATTGGTAAGCACGAAACCCGTAAAGATTTTATCATCCTCCAACGTGGTTTCCATGTTGGGTGGGCTAGCTCCGAAGTATAACACATGGTGCTGAATGGGCAAATCATACCTTCGTAACAGAAGCGAATGATATTCGCCCATCCGCTTGAGCATGGTAGGATCATTGGTGCTTTGGAACTCCAGATGCAAGATGTACCTATGCCCACCTTCCGAAGTGACGATTCGTACGAAGTCCGGTTCCCGCTCCAAGGTGTGGTGTAGCTTCTCGGGTATCTCCTGGGTAGCAACAATGGGCTCTAATCCCAAAAACCTTTCAATAACCGATAAGGATTGAAGGAAGAAATTCTCTTTGGTAATTCGGTCGTTTGCATTCGTCATAGCCTTCGCTATGAAAATAGTAAATATTCTTATGCAAAATCAGCATGCGGGGGGCTGCTGTCGGTATGATCCATGGCTTCTCTTTTTGAGTTTACCTCTTCCGTTCAGAAGAGACTCTTCTGTCTGACTTACCCCTTTAAGAGGCTCAACATTCCATTTGGACTTCTATTAGTCTCGCTATCATATCCTTATTTCTGTGGAGAAGGGTTCCTAACAACCGAGTATTTTGACGCTATGTAACTGAATCATAATCACTTTCGCTTGGAAAGAGGGGGCAGGTTTGGATAATTTTTTCATACCAAACCAAGCACCCTATGCGCACCCTACTCCTCATCACCTTAACCCTACTCACCGCTTTTGTCCCTATCGCAGGAGCGCAAACTACCCTGAACCCTGGGGATATTGCCTTTCTGGGCTACCGAACCATTGGAGCGGACGGCTTTGTGTTTGCTCCGTTGGAGCCCTTGGCCACCGGCACGGAAATCAAGTTTACGGACCAAGGATGGACCGGAACACAGTTCGTTTCCAGCTCCTCCGAAACGTTGGTCACCTGGACAGCAACCAATCCGGTTGCGGCAGGCACGCCCATCCAAATTGTGGGTGATTCGGCCACGGTGGGAGCCCTCACGGGGAACTTCAATGTCTGGAACAATCACGATCAACTATATGCCTTTCAAGGCACCATTGCTGCTCCGGCTTTTGTAGCTGCCTTCAACACTGGTACTTGGTACGTTTCCGGTGGCCTCAACTATGACTACGAGGGATATCTACCTACGGAACTAGTGGGCAACCGCTACAGCTTGGCGTTTGGCGGAAGTCGGTTGAACGCAGGCTACTACGATGGGCCACTTACGGCGGCCTCGAAGGAGGACTTGCGTACCGAACTGCATCTGGCGGTGAACTGGAAGCGGGACAATAGCGATAACTGGCCTACCAGCTTTCCCACGTTCACGCTGGACAGCACCGCCGCACAACCGGGTACTATCCTGACACCTGGTGACCTCATTCCCTTGGCTTTCCAATCGGATGCACCCGATCAGTTTGCCTTTCAGCTGCTGACAGCGGTAGATGCGGGTACGCAGATTCAAATTACGGACCACGGCTGGGACGGGACTCGGTTTGTGGAGAATAGCTATGAACGTCGCATTACCTGGACGGCCGATCTGGCTTTGCCTGCCGAAACGGTGGTGACGATTAGTGGTAGCACCACCAGTGTGGGTATTCTCACGGGCGTTTGGGACCGCATGGCGGATAACGACCAGCTCTACTTTTATCAGGGGAAAACTTCCGAGCCAGAGTTTCTTTACGCATGGTCGCTGGACACTTGGTATATCTCGGGTTCTGTAAACTATGATTACGAAGGGGCACGACCCGCGAGCCTGACACCTGAGCTGCATACTCTGCGGCATTATGGTGGCCGGGACAATGGCTACTATAGTGGGACCTATACACAAGGGCCCTTGGACAGCGTATTACGTGAAATCAGCTCCCCGATCAACTGGGAGCGTTCGGATAATATCAACTGGCCCAACCCGCTGCCCACAGTGAGCGTAGGCCCTGAGGTGACGGAGGGGACCCAGCTAGACCCTGGTGATATCGCCTTCCTGGGCTATCATACGGATGCCCCGGAACGGCTTGCCTTTCTGCTACTGAAGGCAGTATCTGTGGGCACTCGGATTCAATTGACGGACCACGGCTGGAACGGAACTCGGTTTGAAGATCTAAACGGTGACCAATTGTTTAGCTGGGAAGCTACTTCCGCCTTGCCTGCGGGTACGGTAATCAGTATAGAAGGAAGCACAACCAATGTCGGGACCCTGAATGGGAGCCTGCGGCTGTTGGACGGGCACGATCAGATGTACGCCTTCCAAGGCAAAGCCACTAATCCTCGGTTTGTAGCGGCGCTCAATAGTAGCTACTGGCGGTATAACCCTCCCATAAACTACGTGTATGAAGGGGTGCGGCCAATAGTTCTGGAAAATGACCAGAAGGCGATTGCATTCAATCTGGAGCGAGACAACGGCTACTATTTAGGATTAGTGACAGAAGGGACGCCAAGCCAACTCCGGGCCTCCATTCACAATCCGGTGAACTGGCGGCGGAGCGATGCCACCCTCTGGCCCTCTGCGTGGCCTACCTTTGTGGTAGGCGATAGTACGCCGCCACCTCCAGGCACCCAGTTATCTGCCGGAGATATCGCTTTTGTGGGTTACCAATCGGACGGCACGGACCAGTTTGCTTTTGTGCTGCTGGAGCCCATCGTGGCGGGCACGCAAATTCAGTTTACGG
>DMST01000162.1:11956-12185 GCA_003454975.1 Cytophagales bacterium
GTGCTGGACAGGTAGTAATTTCCAGGAATTTTATCTGGATCAGCGGATACAATGGACCAGTGATGCGGACATGCCCGCCGGGTCGGTAGTCACTATTACAGGCAGTGGGGCGAGTACGGGGACGCTTCTAGGGACTTGGAATCTGTTCGGTGACCCCGACCTTATATACGCTTTTCAGGGCTACACCAAAGCTCCACGCTTTTTGGCGGCACTGAACAGCTCGTACTGG
>DMST01000162.1:12241-13710 GCA_003454975.1 Cytophagales bacterium
CCGTATCAACTACGACTACGAAGGGTTGCGGCCGGACAGCCTAAGCTCCCAAAGCCGAAGCATTCAGTTCACCACCAACTACGACAACAGCCACTACACCGGGCCCATTACGCAAGCACCAAAAGATGTATTGCGTGCGGAACTGCATAACCCCCTCAACTGGACCCGAAGCAATAGTATCATTTGGCCCGCTTCGTTCCCGGACTTTACCCTAGGGCCTTTGTTCCCACTGCCCGGAACCGCCTTGGCGCCCGGCGATCTGGCCTTTACGGCTTTTAACTCGGATGTCGATGGTTTTTCCTTTGCACTGCTGGTGCCTATAGACTCGGGCACGGAAATCAACTTCACGGATCAGGGCTGGGACGGTACTCAACTGGCCTATTTCTATTTGGATTTGAGAACCACGTGGAGGGCTACGGAAGCGCTGCCAGCCGGAACTCGGGTGACCATAAGTGGGGGCACGGCTACTACGGGCACCTTGTCCCAAGCTTGGAATTCCTTTAGCGATAACGATAACATTTTCGCCTACCAAGGCAGTGTGAACCATCCGCAGTTTATCGCGGGATTGCACACGGGTTATTGGCAGCTGTCAGGAGGCATCAACTACGATTACGAAAGTGCGTTGCCTGCCGCCCTGAGCGATCAGAGATACCACGTTAGCTTCACTAATTTCAAAGATAACGGCCAGGCCCGCATCTCTTTGGACTCGGGTACGGTAGCGCAATGGCTGGTCGCGCTGCACAACCCCGCAAACTGGTACCAGTCCAATACGGGTGGAGGAGCCCCGTATGGCCCCAATGACTTGGTAGTGTCCAGCCAACCTGCTACCTGGCCAGGTACGCCTTTGGAGGCAGGCGATATTGCCATTGTGGGCTATCAGACCGATGTGATACAGCGGCTAGCTTGGGTGACCTTCAAAGACCTAGCACCCGGTACTCTGCTGATTTTCAACGATAACGGCTGGGAAGGGGGCAAGTTTGGCACCCACTTCGACGACTACCCGATTCACTGGCTAGCGACGGACGCCGTGCCGGCGGGTACGGTAGTGGTCATGGACGGAAGTACGGCGACTACGGGGATGCAAGACGGGGGCTTAGGGTACTTCATAGATCCTGACCAGATGTACGTGTATCAAGGTGGTGTGGACGAACCTCGGTTTATCACCGCTTTTAACACACGCTACTGGACTCTTTCGGGTATTGTGGATAGTAACCTGGAAGGCTTACGGCCCGATACGCTCACGGAGGGACTGAATGCCATGAGCTTTCCCAACCAGCTAGATAACGGCTACTACAACGTGCCCATCACCGGAGGAGAGCTGGACTCGATGCGCGCTGATGTATACCACACCGCGAACTGGACGAGAAGCAATAGCATCGTCTGGTGGGCGGCTCCCCCTGAGTTTCGGTTCGGGGGCGACGACCTGGCTTTGGTTGCAGCGCTTGACTTGAAAGACTTATCTATCCCTC
>DMST01000092.1:0-3517 GCA_003454975.1 Cytophagales bacterium
CCCCATTCGTTGTCGTACCAAGCCAGAATTTTCACCAGATCACCATCCACTACCTTGGTCATGGGTAGGTCTACTACCGAAGCAAAGGGGCTCATGATTACATCTTGCGATACCAAGGGATCATTGCTGACGGCCAGCACCTGATTGTAGCGAGCCGTAGCGGCCTCCTCCGCCAGAATCTGGTTGATCTCCTCGGCCGAAGTTTCTTTCTCCGTTACCAGGGTAATATCCGATAGTGAGCCCAATGCTACTGGCACCCGAATAGCCAGGCCATCAAATTTACCGGCGTACTCCGGCATGGCCTTGGTGGTGGCAATGGCCGCTCCCGTAGTGGTGGGGATCAGGTTATTCAAGCCCGAGCGGCCCATGCGGGGGTTCTTTCCGTTGGGCGCATCCACGATGGCATTGCTGCTGGTATTGGCATGGATGGTGGTCATGATGGCCTTCTTCAGGCCAATACGCCGTCCCAAAATCTCAATGATCGGGCTAATGTTGTTGGTGGTACAGCTAGCGCATGAGAATACTGCCGTATCCCCATCCTTGGTATTCACACCGTGTACTACAGTAGGCAGGTTGGGGCTTTTGGTAGGCCCCGACAGAACCACTACGTAGGCGCCAGCCTTCACGTGTTTCTTGGCATCCTCTTCGTTGGTGAAAAATCCCGTACTCTCAATCACCACCTGCACGTCGTGATGTCCCCACGGTAGCTGCTCCGGGTCCCGCTCCGAATAGAAGGGAATCCGCTGTCCGTCCACAATCAGCGCCCCCTCCTCATGGCTTACCTCTTTGGCATACTTGCCGTGTACACTGTCGTACTGCAGCAGGTAGGCAATATTTTCCAGACTAGCGATATCATTCACCGCTACCAGTTCCAGCTCGGGGGTATCTAAAATCACTTTGAGGGCAGCGCGACCGATGCGGCCCATCCCATTGATGGCAACACGTTTCATAGGCTATTTTTTAGGGGATACCTCCCCGTAAGAGTAGATAAAGTTTCCTATTGAAAGATTGTCAACTTTATCTGCCCATACTGTCGCATTCTTGCCTAATTGCCTTGGTATTTGCCAAACTGGGAAAATTGAGGTTCTAGCTTGGAGGTTTAATCCATTGCCGTATTACTAAATTACCGCCTTAGCTCATCTGCTTATCCTTTCTCCCGTCGCCACAAGTAGCGCATGCCCAACCGCGGAGCAATGGAGTAGCCATATTGCCTAAATTCTCCCTGCACCATCGCCTCTAAACCTAGCCGGGGTTGCAACCAAAACACCCCACCCAGCCCCACGGCATAGTTGAAGTAAGGGTTGACAGAAAATTCAGGCTCGGATATAGAACGACTAACTCCTACGCTGACTTGACCATTGATGAGTGGACTCCACCGACCAGATAGCGGGTAATAAGTAGCCGAAGCGCCAGTAAGAAAGTTGAACCTCAAACTGGTGTCACCGGTCCAACGGTAGTCTATGAATTCGTAGGTAGCATTGCCTTCTAACAAAAAGTGGGGCGTGATAAACCCACCAAACCGTGGCTCAATAGTAAAAAATTGATTAGGACTGTCTTGCCATGACCACTGGGTGGCTACCCGACCGCCTATGGTGAGGTCTCCTTTTTGAGGCTGAGCCCAAAGGGCATGAGTACCCACTAAAGCCAACCAGAGAATAATTATCTTTTTCATTTGAGGTGAGAGGTAAGAGGTTTTACTCGGAGTCTGATCGATTCCAGATAAACAGCACTCCGATTCTTGAGGAAAGAAATTGCACGCCAAAACTGGTAGGAATAAGAGGACCATAAGCAGCATAGTTCACGGATGCTTGCAAGGCTACCTTGGGCGCTACCCAATACGCTATTCCTCCTCCCAACTGCGTAAAACTGTTCCGGTTAGTAGATTCCGTTTCCACTCCGTTCTGTAATCGAATATTTTGATACCAACGAAGCTGAATAGCGCCAAAAACAAAAGGAGTCCAGCGTTTCTCACCAAAATAATAGGCGACCTCGGGACCAATGCTGATGCCACGGGATTGAAAGCCCTCCTGGCCTTCGTTCCACCGTGAATGTGAAAAGGAAGCGTTCAGGACTCCCCCCAACCGAAGATGATCATTAACAAACACCCCTGCCTGTGGAGCCAACACCGCCCTAAAATCCCGGGTGCCAATACTGGAATCCCAACTACCACGATGCGAGGTTGAGATGCTACCCCCCAGGGTAAAATCCCCTTTTTGAGGCTGGGCCCAACCTATACAGGGGATGAATAATGCTCCCCACAGAGCCCATCTACATTTTGTGTTCATATATGCTAGTTTACTGGTGCCGGTTTTTTCAACTCTAAGTTGAACAACTCCAAGCGAAAACCATGCCTTGAAGCGCTAAAAGGGGCAAAATCAAATATTCAGGGACGAAGAGAGGATTCACGGTGAGCAGAAGTAACGAGAGAATTAGAAACAAGAATCAAGACAGCACCTAGCATCGTTTGGGTGTAGGAGAAGGGGTGATCTCCTTCATCGTAGATCCAAACTTCGTTAGCCACCGGAACAAATTCCCTCAATGACACACCTACGGCTCATCCCTTTACCGATCTAAACAAATGTTAACGACATAAGCGTCCACCTCCGCCGATCTTTGTAGGGTACCAAATGAGACCTATATGAGAGAGTTTCTAGTTACCCTACACAGCCGCAATGCGGAGCTGTTCTGGTTCGGTTTAATTATGCTGGTACTGGCCGGCGTTATGGCCGTACTAAGCCGTATTACCACCATCGAGGTGATGGGGGTGAATGCCTGGCATAAGCCCATCAAGTTTGCCCTATCTACCACAGCCTACGCCTGGACCATGGGCTGGATCACCCACTACCTGGCCCCAGGTTGGGGACCGCAAGCCTTCACCTGGGGCACCATCGTACTACTGGGTTTTGAGGTGCTGTACATCGCCTTGCAAGCTGGCCGGGGCATGCTGTCGCATTACAACATGAGCACACCTACCTACGCAGGGTTATACGCCGCCATGGCCCTGGCGGCCACCGCCGTCACCGTATGGACGGCCTACATCGGGGTACTGTTCTTTCGGGGCGATTTCCCTCAGCTGCCCGTAGCCTACCTCTGGGGCATTCGCATCGGTATCATACTGTTTGTGGCCTTCTCGCTCGAAGGTTTTGTGATGGGCTCCCGGCTTACCCATACCATCGGCGGGCCAGACGGCAATCACGGCATTCCCTTCCTGGGCTGGAGCCTGAAGTACGGCGATCCGCGGGTGGCACACTTCGTAGGCATGCATGCCTTGCAGGTGCTCCCGTTGCTGGGTTTCTACCTCATTCACAATCCTAAAATCATCCTTACCCTGGGCGTTGTATACGGCTTGGTGGCCGTGTGGGTCCTCGTGATCGCGCTCCAGGGCAAACCCCTTGTCAAACTCCAAAATCAACAAACCCATGCAGTTATCGAATAAAGCACAAACCCGCCTGCGGGACCGCTACGGCGCCTACGCCCTCGTTACCGGAGCTACCTCTGGCATTGGCCAGGAGCTGGC
>DMST01000092.1:3574-4248 GCA_003454975.1 Cytophagales bacterium
CTGGCCCAAGCGGGATTCGGGCTCGTGATCCAGGGCCGCAACGAGGCAGTATTAGAGGAGATGCAAGCACAGCTAACGCGCCAACATGATATTGAAGTGAAAACGGTAGCCGCCGACCTATCTCACGCCGAGGGCGTACAAGCGGTCATCGCCGCTACCCGCCACCTACCCCTGGGCCTACTAGTAGCTTCGGCCGGGTACGGTACCTCGGGCACTTTCCTACAGAACTCCGTACATGCCGAACAGAACATGATGCGTGTGAATATGGAAGCGCTGATGCTGCTTACCCATCATTACGGCCAGCACTTTGCTCAGCAAAAGCGGGGCGGCATCATTCTGATGAGCTCCATGGTGGCCTTCCAAGGCACCCCTTTTGCGGCTAACTACGCTGCCACCAAAGCGTACGTGCAAGGTCTGGCCGAAGGGCTGCACGTAGAGCTGAAACCCCACGGAGTGGATGTACTGGCCGCCGCTCCCGGCCCGGTAGCCACGGGCTTTGCCCAGCGGGCCAACATGCAAATGGATATGGTGCTTACTCCAGAGCAAATAGGTGTACCCATACTGAAGGCACTGGGTCGAAAGATGACGGTACTGCCTGGCCGGCTCACCAAGGTGCTGGTATATGCCCTGCGCACGGCGCCTCGTTCCCTAAAGGTGCGAATTATGAAGGCGGT
>DMST01000092.1:4325-16208 GCA_003454975.1 Cytophagales bacterium
GGCACCAGCGGGTAGTCTCCTCCCCTACCACAGCTTAGAGGATGAAAGGGAGGCCACAGAAATCATCGCCTTTGACCTCCCTCTCGTCGAATTCTTACCCGTCTAATAACTATCAGGTAGATGGTGGAGTTATCACCCCCACTGCTGGGTATTTGGGTACACTAGTGGTACCCGTTACCCTCGCGGATGGCCTGGACGCAAGCGACACAGCTACGGTTTCCATCACAATTTACCATTTAGCTACGGGAGATACCATCACGGGTATTGATCAACCGGGCCTTACGGATTACTTCTCTTGGTATCCTAATCCTGCTTCGGATCACCTGACCCTTGAGCAGAAACAACCGGGCAGTTCCTTCCAGGTTACGGTCTTCTCTTTAAGCGGTGCCCAACTCTTGCATCAGACTTTCCAGCAGCCCAGAGTCCGGTTGGACCTCAGCAAGGTACCAGCAGGGATCTATCGGTTACACATCAGTTCTGAAAACTTCGTGGGAGTAAAGTCACTCATCATCGCACGGCCCTGATGTGCTGAGCATGAGCAAGATGAATTGATTGATAAGTAGGCCGTGCCCAGCGCCTTTTGGTGGTGGGCATCCCCCTTTCCTGAGCCTGTTACAGAAGCGCTAATTCTCTAATCTTACCCCATTAGCCTAGCCATTCGTAAGCCGCTGGGGGCTAAGAGAGGTGCTTCGTCCCCTCCTGCCAGTTCTCACCATAATGATTCCCTTTTACTGCTTTCGAAAGAAATGAATGGGGTAAAGCCCGCAAATAGGCCCAGCCTGATGGGTGGCAAATTCACGACTGACTCCCCTATATTTCTCCATGGCTACCCATTCTTCAATCCCCCTTCGTCAATCGCCAATTTTTCACATCTTTACGGCCTACTTACATTCATATGCACACCATCTTTGCTTTCCAGGAATCGTCCGCTTCCTTTGACCTCCTCAACCTGGG
The DNA here is from genome assembly GCA_003454975.1 of Cytophagales bacterium. Lineage (GTDB taxonomy): Bacteria > Bacteroidota > Bacteroidia > Cytophagales > Cyclobacteriaceae > DMST01. The sequence continues at coordinate 5,280 of DMST01000092.1, forward strand.
CATCACCCTTATTCTGATCTTACTCAATGGGTTCTTTGTAGCCGCTGAGTTTGCTCTTGTAAAAATGAGCGAGAGCAAAATCAACCTACAAGTCAGAGAAAAGAAGCCCTTCGCTCCCATTGCTCTCTGGCTCTATAAGCGTCAAAACCTGGTCCTTTCGGCCTGCCAACTGGGCATCACCATCGCTTCTCTAGGGCTGGGGCGCGTAGGTGAACCCGCCGTGGCCCACATCATCTCCCCTTGGATAGAAGCAGCGGGTATTACCTCCGAACAGGCCATCCACAACATTGCCTTTGTGATTTCCTTCTCCATCATCACGGCCTTGCACATCATCATTGGTGAGCAGGTACCCAAAATCTACGCTATCCGGAAGCCTTCTCCCGTTTTCGTATACTCGGCGTGGCTACTGCGTGCTTTTTACATTTTACTTTACCCCTTCATGTGGGTGCTCAACCAAGTTACCTTGGTGGTGCTGCGCTGGGTAGGTGTAGAGGATGCTGACGGCCACGACACGCCCCTGAGTGAGGAAGAGATCCGGCACAACCTGAGCCTTTCGCATGCGCACGGTGAGCTTACCAAAAATGAGCACAGCCTGCTCACTGCGGTATTCCGGTTCGACGATGAGGTAGCCCGCCACATCATGGTACCGCGCTCAGAAGTAGACTACCTGGATGCCAACCTCTCCTTTGCTGAGAGTTTGGCCCATGCCCGCAAGTCTCCGCACACCCGTTTCCCGCTTTGTGATGGATCTTTGGACCAGGTACTGGGCGTCTTGCATATAAAAGATTTCTTGGGGCACGATGGAAACGACGAGCTAGACCTGAGAAATATGGTTCGAACGCCACTTTACATTCCTGAGAATATGCCCATTGGGCAGCTGATGCAGGAGTTCCGTACCGCCCGCCAGCATTTCGCCTTCATACAAGATGAGCACGGCACTACCTTGGGCACGGTTACCCTAGAGGATGTGCTAGAAGAACTGGTAGGCTCTGTACAAGACGAGTTTGACAATGAATTGCCAGAAATCGCTCCCGAAGGAAACAACCAATACTCCGTAGATGGCCGTCTGCTATTAGAAACTTTCAATGAGAAGTTCGGTACTAACCTCATAGCTCAGGATGCTGATACCCTATCGGGCTATTTGGTTGAGCAGGCAGGACACAAGATTAAGCAAGGCCAAAAGATTGAGCTGCAAGATGACTGGGTCGCCACCCTTACCGAAGTAAAGGGTATCCGCGCCACTCGTATTAAGATTAGCAAGGGGTAATCGAGGTCCGAAATTGGACATGGGAAATTAGCCTCTGTAGTCTGCCTATGGCATTCCCTGTATGCTTCGTCCTCCGAAGCTTTCGTGGAAGAGGGCTCACTTCTTATACGCTTTCCACCGCTCTATTAGTGCCTTGTAGCAAGCATTCGCCTTGGCTTGGTCATGCTCTGCCAATAGCTTAACGAACTTGCCATCGGCCTTCTTGATGGCATACAGGTGCATAGTCGGGGGTGAGCCAGTCTTAGCACCTTGGTGCCGCTGTTTGGTAAATTTCTCTACCGCATCGAAGGGCAAAAAGGTGATGCGGTTGCGCAGTCCGTTCCGGTAGATAGTGAGCGTATGGCTGCCCTCGTCATAGTCCAGGCGAAACGTGAGCCCCTTCAGCAAATACCACAGTACAATGTAGGCAATCAAACCCAGCACCAATACCATCATGGTAAGCCCAACATACTCAATGGGTGCGCCTGTCCAGGGAATTTTATCGGCGGCATACAGCCAGGTCCAAACCCGATTGGGGGTTAGCCCTATGGCTTTACTGAGCGCAATACCTACCACCGGAAGAAAGGCCAAAAACAGCAGTCCGAAGAATATCATCGCCGCCAAACGGCCATACCTACGCGACCGGTGTTGGTTATATAGGGTCTGCATAACATCAAGGTAGACAACCTAAGGAATGATTTGCAAACGCTTCTGCGTTCTGAGTTTGATTAATCTTGAAGATGGTACCCCAAGGACAACCATCGGCAGTATGGCCAACGTGACACCGAAACCATCGGGTAAGATGCCAGAAAGAAGGGGCCCGTGAATAGCTGCCTGCTGGCCCAACGGTGCGGAGCACGCTTACTCAGGATTATACAGATGGAAGATTTGAAAAACCGAAGTTGGATGTTCAAGATTTGGTGTACAAAAATAGATTTGTCCCTTGTACCTTACCCTTCGTAACCTTGACCAACCACCAATAGCATGAAACGGAAATTTCTCCTATTGATTATCCTCTTACCTACTCCCCTATCAGCTCAAGACCCTGAGATAGACTCCCTCATGCTGGAGTTAGAAGCACTGGAGGCGGAACTCAAACCCTTTACCGATAAGTTCTTCGGCACCTTCTTCGAAGTAGGCTACATATTTGAAAATTCTGACCTGTTGGAACCGGGATGGCTTTTCAAATACGCCGTGGAGTATCGGCAATCACCGGCTAACAACTTCCTGATTCGTTTCAATCTGGACCAATACGGACTGCGCTACCATGTGAACAATGACAATCCTTTGATTGGCGACATGCAGGGTGCCACTGACGTTACCGACGTGCTATTGGGCCCAGGCTATCGGTTTGGCGAAGGCTCAGTTCGTTTGTTTCTATTGGCCCAGGTAGGATTGAAATATTACAGCTTTCCCACGGCAAGTCCCGAACCTCCTATCAGTTTTGTAGAAGTAGCCAGCAGTCAAGGTATGTATCGGTTTGCAGCCGGAATAGAGTACTATTTCGACGATACGTTCGCCGCCACGGTAGATGTGTTTCACCAGCGGGTTTTTAATGCCGTCGACTACTGGACCGAAGAGCAAGGCGCCACTTGCATCTCTGTGGGACTGATAGGGTCGTTTTTTTAAAGGATAATTGGCGAGCAGGGCAGGCTTAACATAGTAGCGAGTAGATGGTATTCCGCTCAGCTCTACAACGCTAAACCGTAGGTACCGTCGGCGCAGTTGACCCATACGGTGCCGTTTTCAAATTGCCTCGTGAAGGTCATTCCGCTATTACTTACTTGCACCTCACCCACAGGGTTTCCCGTCACTATCCGGTCAAATTGCGGATGGTAGTCCCAGCTTACGTCAAACCAACCCGCTCCTTCGGGGTCGTTTTGCATGTCTGAGAAGCCAAAGTAGCTACCCGGTCCCATGGCTACCAGAAAGGCCGCCATGCCGAACTCCAAAAACTCATCTTGAGCGTAAGTTTTCTCCTCTCCGTCAAGCGTTAGGCACCCCTCCAGGCAGCCACCGTCATTGGGAAAGTACGGCATATGCACAATGATGGGGATGCCACGCTCGGTTTCACGGATCGAATTGCGCATCTGCCGGGCGGCCGTTTCGCCTAGGTTCCACATCCAAAACTCATTGTTGCGGGCAAAGGGAATCCCCTCCAATGCTTCCAGTAGCACCTCTTCGCCCTCCGGGCAATCATTCTCCCAAGGTACTAGCCCACCAATATCCGAAAAGCCATTCGTCGTGCTCAGGATGGGATACTGGTTGTTGTTTACCAGCTCAGAGAAGACCTCCGCATACACTTGGGTTTGGGCTTGCATAAAGGCCGCCCGGGCCTCCCGGCTCATGTAGCTCAGTTCATTCTGATTGTCGCAAGGCACACTCTGCGCATTGTCGAAAAACACCCCCGCGGTTTGCTCCCGTGCTGCCGCCGCTATTAGCTCTGCATACTCCGCGCGCGTTTCGCATTTACGAAAGTCCCAACGGCAGTATTTCAGCCCACTCTCCTCCCCCGACTCATCCACATCCCGCGGATAATCAATAAAGCCTGAGCTTAGCCGTTCGTCTTCCAAAAACAGGGACTGGTCTTGCAGGCTTTCCCATTGCTTCGCAAACATAGAACCCGCCCACATACCGCTACGGTACACCAGCATGGGCGGGCCATCCGGGTGTGCACTACGAAACTGTTGCACCTGATGCTCCATCACGCCGGCCAAATCGCCACCAGCCCAGTAGCCCGTGGTGGTTTCTTCCATAAACTGTCCCATACGAAACTCCAGGATGGACAGGCTAAAGCGACTGATCTTTTGCATCTGTGCCGCATTCAGGTAGCCTTCCGGCTCCGCAGCGAAGTATAAGGAAGGAAATTTTTCATAACCGTTCCAGGTCCAGGGTTGCCAGGTGGAAGGCAAGTTCGGCCGTGCAAAAGGACGATTGCATTGTTCAGCCAGCAGGGTATCGGTGGCTTCGGTTACCTCTTCGGCACATTGGGTAAATAAGAGAGCCAGCCCCAGGGCGCATAGGCAGATAAATGACTTTGTGTTCATGCGTCGATACTTCCGTGTAATCCAAGTTGTTTGCTGAGTTAACCGGAAGACATGAGCAATACCCTACCCCAAGCCCAGGTTGGAAATTCAATTCATCTGTAGCCGAATGGTTAATTTTTTAAGAAAGGCTTGTTTACCTGGGGTAGCCCTGCCCATTGAGCCAGGTAGTTATATTGCTCCGCAATGTCTTGAGCAATGGCTTTTCCTTTCCGGACCCCGGCTACAATCTTATGCAAATGCCCTCCTTCCTCATTCAATTCTTCCAAAAATCGGTACAGGCCCTTACCCAAGGTCTTTTTCACTTCTTTGGGATCAGTTAACCCTTCCGCATCTTTAAGAATTTCCTGAATCTCTACAATATCTTCTGCTTCCTCATCTGCCCCGGCTCTTTTAAGTTTGCGATACAAGTCACCCAAGTCCGTCTGTAAATTGACGCAGCTTTTTTCCATGTCAAAGGAGGGTTGCCCCTCTTCCTGTTGCCTTTGATGGGTTTGCAGCCCCCTAACCACGGACTGCGCTTGGATAGCATACCGGATGGATTGATCAGTAAGATCTCTATTTTCCTTAGTATCCGGATCGAAATAGGGCACCTTGCTTTCTACATGGCTTTGGATATCTTCCTCCTTTAACCACTTATTAAACCAGACTTGGTATTCTAAATTGGGTTCTTGTGCGATGTACCCATCAAAAATATCCCTAAGCGATTCCCTAATAGAAGAAAGCATTCTGGTGGCATTCGCTCCTTTTACCATCACTTCTATTTTCCAATTCATTGACCGAACCAAAGCAACACTGCCCTGAGAGTCCTTTAAAATAACGCCGTGCCTCCAAACCAACGGTTGTTTTCTTAAGGTTCTAATTTTGTGGTGATGCCTAACAATAAATTGAGAAATCATATGAGTAGGAAGAGGAGCATTCGTTCGGAATCGTAGATATAAGTCATCCATCTGAAATACTGGCATATTGCCTTCCTTAGGTTGATCTTCCTTTAACAAATGAGGAATTATAAGTTCCTTTTTCTCCAGATCACTTTCATATGCAAGCTCATACTTCAATAATAATTGATACAAAAAGCCATGCTGAGCATCTGGAAATCTTATTTTAGCCAGATCCCCTAATTGATCACGGAAAGCCTGTCCAAATTCACTTTGCAAAATACCGTATCGCTCCTTGTTAGCTAACCAATTAATCAGAGCATATACTCCATCCGTAATCCACTCGGGGTTTAGAATCAAAGTATCACAACCTTCAATATCAGGGTACCAAAAACTTGCTCCTATGCTATGCAGCATACTGAGCAGTTCTTCCGGATCCGAGGCTTTGTGCTTTTTGACCATAGCATCAAATTCTTCCCTACTTATTAATTCAGGTCCGTTTTTATTTCCGCCTATGCCGAACAGATTTTCTAATTCTTGTTTCACCGCATAATCTTGGGCACCGATAACTTGATTTTGCCAAGAGGGATGGTCTCTCACATATTCATGAATATGTGTTCTAACTCGGTCAAGTTTATTAGTATCCTTTCCTAAATTCAACCAAAAAACATGATCAATTCTATATTGCTCTTTTAATAAATTAATTGGTAACTGCGGGAGATGCGGATCTTTAAGGTTAATAATTAATATGGCATCTGAATTCGGTCCATAATTTTTCATATGATTTAGCCAATACCGTAAACGATCAGGATTATCAGTACGGCCATCATATACTACTATGTAAAGGCACCTTTCGCTTAAGAAAAACCGATGGGCGGCATGTGTAACCACATGACCCGCAAAGTCCCAAATCCGAGCCTTCAGATCTTCATCTTGAAATACCCAATCAATTCTATCAATGCCTTTAGTGCTTTCGTATTCTTCAGGCAAACTAGCATCGGGGTTCTTTAGTCTTCTAGCCAATGTAGTCTTCCCAGCCCCTTTGTCTCCGAGTATAAGAACCCTGGCCTCGTTCAATCTTCTTGTTTTATCCTGCCCAGACAACCTCTCTAAAAACTGACCTACCGCCCGCGGGCCCCTAGCTTTTGTTTCCATAGGAACATTTAGCCTCAGGTTAACTCCTTCCAGATCAAAGGAGAAATTCGAATCAAATGAGCTAAAAAATAGCTTGGCCCAATATTGACAGTTTTCCCTTTCCAACGCTTTTTGAAAGACAGACCACTGGGAACCATACCATTCTACTAGCATTGCCGGTCTATACGTCTTGCTTACCCAAGATTTGAGCACTTCAATTAAATAATTCCGAGTGTGATCAACTCCACCAAATGAAAAACGACCAGACTTTTCAAGGAACATCGCGGCCTGTAACAAACAAGTAGCCGCATTCTTGGCCGCTTCTTTTACCTCAAATGTAAACTCTCTTAGTTGAGCAATAGCAGATATATATGCCTCCTTGAGAACTAAAATAGAATAATGTCTCACATCATGGGTAGATCTTATGATGGCATCACTTTCTGCTATGTTGATGGACTTCTTTCTATTTTCTAATGAGGCAAAAGATATCACCTCTAACTGTTTACCTTTCGTATCTACAGTTAATGCATCCAACAATCTCAGATTAAGATCAAGCGTATCTAGAATAGCCTCCAAGGCCTTGTTTTGATGGTGCGGCTTCAAAAAGGAAAAATCCCCATTTACCGGAATCATGGGTACTGCAATTAAACCACAGTGATGTGCAAATACCATGGCTTCAAAGCCCGATACTTTATTCAGGTATTTCCTTAATTGCTTTTCGAAGTCTCTTGAACTCATATAAGTAAAGTTGGCTTCGTCTATGATAGCTTATTATGAAACTAATTAAAAGGAAACAGAGAAGAGTTTTAGTCTTTCTTTACCTCACTCCACTTAATACTACCCACAATCCAAGAAAGTGGAAATTCGAGCTAGATCAGCAATACGAACCTTAAGTGGTTGATCAACCTTCGACAAAAAGGCTAATAGATTTTGACCTCTAGGACGGATTATCCGTCAATAAAGCACTAACAATTCTTAATAAAGCAAACTGCTAGACCGTGTACCAATTGCTTTACGTCCGGGGCATGGAAATTAGAATTACCTTGAAAATATTCATCTTTATCAAAATGAATCAGTAAACATCAACAATGACGAAGTGCTAAGCATCCGAAATAGGTGATTGGATGGTATCCAAGATCTCGATTTAGCTTAGAAAACATGTTTCAAGATATAACACCACATGCCGGAGATTACTGTACAAATAACCGTGAGGGCGTCGTTAGACCGCGTTTGGAAGGCCTGGACTGAGCCAAAACACATCACACAGTGGAACTTTGCCTCGCCAGATTGGCATTGTCCATCAGCCAATAACGATTTAACTGTCGGGGGAACATTCAGTTGGCGCATGGAGGCCAAGGACGGTAGCATGGGCTTCGACTATGAAGGAACCTACAAGGAGGTTAGCCCAAAATCCAAGATTTTAGCAACACTTGGTGATGGCCGAAAGGTGGAAATCCGCTTTGCAGAAAAGGATGGAGCAGTAGAGGTAACGGAGACCTTTGAGGCGGATGAGAACAACGTGGAGATGCAGCGCCAAGGTTGGCAGGCTATTCTGGAAAACTTCAAGTCTCACGCAGAGGCCACGGCGTAGAATATTGAAATCTAAATTTTGAATGGTGTGCTGAATGCTAAACGATTCCTTTCATTTAACATTCAACACTTTTTTGCACGGTAATCATAGTCTCAAAGGGAAAGCATGATACCACTTTCGCCCCAGCCTTTGATTACCACTGCGGGTTATCGCTTGCTTATGTATTCTTCAAGCTTGCGGGCATTAGCACTGAACTCGAAGGTCTCATTCAGCTTGAAATAGTTACCCTTATCCGTACACTTGTCAAAAGCTGCTTTAGCAAATTCCAAGCGGTTGTTGTCAAACTCGAACAAGGTGGAGATTTGGGCAATTTGGTCAGCCGACAGGCAATTGGTAGTCGCTATTTGCTTGGAACTTTCTAAACGACGGCTATCGAATGATTCGTTTGCCAGCGAGCGTTTGGCATCCATAAAGTCATTCAAACGCATAGGGTAGCCACAACCCGTGTTTTCTGTTGTTGCTCCACGGGTGCTACCACCATTGACACCCGCACTGATGGTCTCACCACCGATGGTAACACTAGCCGAACCGCTTTGCCCATCGTCGCTGATGTTCATGTTGATAGAGAACCCACCACCTTCTGAAGTAGCGCTTGCAGCGGCTACCGGTTGTGCTGGGGTAGCATTTGCAGGCGGAGCGGACTGTATAGGATTTCCTCCTTGATACCGGAAAACCCAGTCTCCACGACGATTCTGCTTGATGATGTACTTGTGGTGTTCAGGGCCGTTTTGGTTGCCAATAGGAAGGTTCTTTGTAAAATCTTCCAAAGCATCATTTTGCCAATCTACCCGGACCTTGTATACGGTAGACATAATGCCCTCTAGAAATAGATTGCTGGTCGGCTGTTCATTTTGCTGTACATTATCCAAATACATAATAAACGTCTCACCATTTTCGCTAAAGAGCGTAAGTTGGTGATCTCCCTGGGCATAGACTGTACTGAATGAAAGGCCGCAAAGCACTAGGGCCAAGTTGGTAACTTGTCGCATTGGTATAGTTAATTGAGTTAAAATGTTTGAATCTCGGCCGGATGGTTCCAAGATCGATGCCAAAAGTAAGGTGCAGGCGGCAGCAGGAGGCCCGAATGATGGGAAGCCGTGTCAGAAGGTAGGGGATTGGGACGATCGTTCGATCCTAGGGACGAAAGAATAAGGAGTAATCGTATTTAGCGGCAAGAATGTGTATAATTTCTACAGAATAGGTCATTAGGGTAGACTGTTGAATAGATTTCATTCAACAATCCACCCTAAGCGCTTAGAAGTTCTTTTTACTACACGTAATTGAAGGATACTTTCACGGAATTGTCTCCGGAACGAAGAACCTTGATGTCTTCTTTGTAGTACTTTCCTACGGCCCGTACCAAGCCCACAAAGATGGGGTACATTCCGCGCTCTGATTCGTATTTCATAATAAGCGTGTTGCGGTCGGGAGTTTTGTATTCGAAGTGAGGGGGCTTGGCATTTTCCACCTTGGCGGTAATCTTCTCATGAACCCGGTTCATTTCTAACAGGAACTCCTTTGCCGTACGCGGGCGATTGAAAAAGGCAAAATATTTCATGGGAGCGTACTCATTCATCCAGTAGTCACCAAATGCATCAGCCGCTTCGTCGTAGGTAATGCCTAGTACCTTCGCAGCACTGTCAATGAGGGTCTTTACAGTCTCATCGTCTACATCCTTATGGGCATAAATCTTAAAGTCATGAGGGAGACCTGCATGTTCCAGAATTTTCTTCCACATGCCAGGCCCTCCATGGTGTTTTTTAATTAACTCTTGTAGGGAATCAGGAATAGAGCCTTTCATATCCGATAGCGATTTTGTGTATATGAAAAATAAACAAAAAACATCCATGAAAGTTTGGGAATCGACGAGCCCAGCCCAGAATAACACAAAAAAGAATCAAATTATAATACAACCTAATTCTAATTTAATCACCTAAATATCAATTAGTTATCAACTAAATACCAAACAACCAACGCATCATACTTTTAAAATATTCACATTACCCAATACCAAAAAATACAATTCAATCTGTCTAAAATTAAAAACTACTCTTTCGATGAATAGGACAAAAAAAACGAGGAGCTAAAAGCCCCTCGTGTACTTGACCCAAAACAACCGAACGAATCTCAAACGGTTGTTTCCGGCAAACGGAATTAGTCAATATCTACTCCTAATTCACGAAGATTCTTCTCTGAGTTTTCTCTCACATTCTGTGGAGGATCCAGTGCCAGCGCTTTCCGGAAAGATTTGATAGCATCCCGATCCTGCCCTAGGGCAAGGTACCCCTCTCCTAAACTATCATGGAAATTGGGATTCTCAGGATTGCCCTTTACGTTTTGTTGGAAATACTCTACCGCTTTCTCAGGATTGAGCGGCAATAACTGGTAGGCCAGAAAATTGACCTGTGGGGGACTAGCATAGGCTAGGGCTTTGTCCATAGCCGTGGCCGCCTCCGTTCCTTGTTCTAGTTGTGCGTACAGCAGCCCTTCCAGCGCAAAGGCATTAAAGGAGGGTTGCGCTGCGCCCGACTGTTGCGCCCAAGCAATGCCTTCCTTCTGATGGGTTTGGTTTTGGTAGCAAAAATTAGCTGCTGCTACCTGGGCTTGCGCACTGAAGCCCGCCTGCCCGCGCATTTCATCGCGCAAGTTGACCATTACGGTATTCACGAGGTCCACTTCAAATTGGATGGGAATACGGAGTTTTTCCCAGCTTAAAGCTAATGTAGCAGAGTTGCCTGCATAGGCTACCCAATCGTAGGTAAGCAGTTCAGTATGAGGAGCCTCTTCGGCTTGTACCTGTACGCGTAAGGCATCTTCCTCTTCCTTGTACCAAAAGCTGCCCCACGAGGAGGTATTCTTGCTAAAAATAACCGTAACTGATTGGTCTTCTGAAAGGACCATGTGCAAGCCATAGCTGCCGGCCGCCAAAGGCTCACCCTCTACCATCACGTCGGTACTAAGCGTAATGATGGTATTTTCATTAGCACCTGCACGCCAAGGGGCCATCCCCTTACCACCAAAATTGACTTGCTGCAT
>DMST01000092.1:16262-34942 GCA_003454975.1 Cytophagales bacterium
GGCACCACTTGGCCCCAAATCTCTCTGTCCTTTACCTGAGGACGGCTATAGTCTACGGTAATTTCGGTAATACCTACAGTCTGGGTAAGCACGGTGTGAGGGCTGGGACGCGGGAGGGTTACCTGCTGAGCTTGAGCGGTTGGCCCACCGCCTGTAGCTACTAGCGCCACGAAACCCAACGATAAAAAGATGTTGCGGATCATATCTTGAAGGATTTTGGTTTTGACCCTGGAAAAGTACCAGAAATCCTACGTAGGATATAACCGAATGGGACAGTGAGGGCTACTAGGGACCAACCGTTAACTCTGAGGGAGGATGGACCTAGGACAACTTAGGATTGAGAATACCAACAACAGTCAAGCGTACTCCAGGTAGAACAAATTGCCCACACAGGATGGTCCCCTAAGCCAAAGATTACAATCGTATACCTATACAATCATCGCTAGGTCTCTGCATCGCGTTCGTTGAGGTACTCCTGAATAGCCTCCCGGTAGGACCGACCTGAGAGTAATTTGTGGCCTGATTTCATCCGAAACTGATACTCGTTGTTGTTGAGGTATCGGCACTCAGCCACAAAATGACGATTGATGAACAGAGACCGATGAATTCGCAGAAATTCACCCGGGTTCAGCTCATCCTCCAAGGTATTCATGGTGATACGGTACAATAGCTTATCCTTCTCGGTATGCAGTGCCACATAATTTCCCTCAGCTTCCAGGTATACCACCTCGTACGTAGGCACAGTGAACAACCGTCCGCGGTCTTTGATTTCAAATTGCGAACGGTAATCGCCGGGTTGGTCCTGAAACTCCCGCAACAAACCCACCAGTTTGTCATGAAAACCAGAATTGCGCTTGAGTCGCACCTGCACACGGGCCTGATCCAAAGCCAAGGCAAAGCGCTCCTCGTCAAAGGGTTTTAGCAGATAATCCAAAGCGTGGATATCGAATGCCTTCAGGGCATATTGATCGTAAGCGGTAGCGAAGATGATATAGGGAGGATTCTTCAACCTTCGCACTACATCAAAGCCCGTTTGGTCAGGCATCTGGATATCGAGGAACACCACGTCGGGTTCCATCTTCTGAATCATATCTATGGCCTCTCCGGCATTGCGGGCCTCCCCTATCACGGTTACATCCTCGTGCGATTCCAGCAGCTTCAGCACGCGCTGCCGGGCTAGGTACTCATCGTCTACTATCAATACTCTCAAGTTCATGACGCAAGGGGTTTCCTGGATTCTACATACGGCAAACGAATGACGGCGCGAAGTCCTCGGCTCTCCTGATCGGACTGTAGTGTCAGGCTACCTTTGCTACCATACCGCTGCTGCAAACGCTGGCGGATATTCTGTAAGCCTACCCCACCGGACTGAGGGGCATCATCCGGTATGCCGGGGCCATTGTCGGCCACCTCTACCTCCAAAAAATCATCATCGCCCTGCCGAAGGAAGCGGGTTTTCAAAGAGATGATTCCATTCTCGGTCAGGCTGGCTACGCCATGTTTGATGGCGTTTTCTACCAGGGGTTGTACGATCAAATAGGGAACTAGTGCCCGCTCTGTATCGTACCCGATGTCATACTCCACCTTGAGCCGATCCTCAAACCGGACCTGCTCTATGTCAAGGTAGTTTCGTAAAAAGGTAAGTTCCTCATCCAAGGGAACCAGCCCTATGGAAGGCTCTGATTGATCGAGCATCTTGCGCAGCAAATATCCCAATTGGGCCAGCATCCGCTGGGCACGCTTAGAGTCGATGTCTACCAAGGAGGAGATGGAGTTGAGGGTATTGAAGAGAAAGTGGGGGCGTAATTGCATGACCAAGGCGCTAAGTTTTGCATTGGCCAGCTCTTTCTCCTTAGCCCAATACCACCGGTAAAACTGGATACCAAAAAGAAACGCAGCGAACAGGAGGCTTATAAAGATGCTGTATACCAGCCCCAAGGCTACGCTGGTGATTTCTCCGGCCCTGAATGGGGAAACGAAGGGCTCTTGGTTCCAGAGGGAGTAATTGATGTGGATAAGCGTGGAAGCCACTATACGATGGATAATCACCGCCAACACCAGCAATGGAATGGCCTGATTCCAGCGGCGGGGGCTTTCTTCACCCGGGTCTCGCCCTACGATCAGGTAAATAGCCCGCATGAGTAATGGAGAAAGGAATACGAATACGCTCCAGGAACTCCAATATCCGAAAAACAGCTGCCCTAACTTTAAATGCTTATACTCCTCTGGGTAAGCAAATTTTTCGGCCATGTACGCCAAAAGCATAATCCCGGAGAAAGTGGCAGTAATAAGGAGCTGGTAGGGTAGCTTGATCGGTAAGTTTCGGTACGATCTAAATATCTTGTTCATCATTGAATGGTAAAACTAAAAGGAAATATTCCTCAACTAGGTGCCATTGTGATAAAACGTCTAATTTGGGACCACCCATGGAAACTACTGAACTCACAATTCCACTGGCCGAGGGCACCACGTCGGCACTTTGGTTGGCTCCCGATCAAGCCAAAGCCCAGTTTGTATTTGCGCACGGCGCAGGGGCTGGCATGCGACACGTCTTTATGGAGGAATTTTCATTGGCCTTGGCTCAGGCGGGCATCGCCACGTTGCGGTGGCAGTTCCCGTATATGGAGAAGGGAAGCAAACGCCCCGATAGTCCTAAAATAGCCCTGGCCGCATGGGAAGCTGTAGCCCAATTTGCCAGCCAACACAGTCCCCTCCCTCTATGGGTTGGGGGGAAATCCTTTGGTGGCCGCATGGCCAGCCTGGCAGCCGCAGAAGAACGACTCCCCAAAAGCACAAAGGGTATAATTTACGTGGGCTTCCCGCTGCATGCTGCCGGTAAACCAGGAACCCAAAGGGCCGCCCACCTGGCGGATATACCCTTTCCTATGCTGTTCTTACAAGGCACTCGCGATGCGCTCGCCGATCTCTCACTTTTGGAGCCCTTATTGGCTCCCGTCGCTACGGCCACTTTGGCAATTTTTGAGGGGGCCGATCATTCTTTCAAGACTTTGAAACGATTGGGAATTACAGAGGAGGCCATACGCGAAGAAATGATTGACCGCATAGCTACTTGGGTAGCCGAAAGGGTATAAAAAAAGCGAGCAATTCCGCTCGCCAATAGGATTTCACAAGAGAACTAGTACTGGGAAAAAGCTTAATAAAGCATGGTGTTTCTATACCTTAAAGATGTGGAATTCTGTTCGGTACACCACCCTTTCCCTTATGTTGATGAGTATCCTGGCAGTATTTATGAGCAACCGGGATGTTTAGGTAGGCATTCTGGCAACCTGTTCAGGTATTCTTCAACAGCGTAAGTAGTTCGTTCTTCTTATCTCTACTCACAGGTACTTTCTGTGCATTGCGCATCACTAGCTCCCCACCCCGGCCTTTGATGTACTTGGTCACATATTTTAGGTTAACAAAGAAAGACTGGTGGCATCTGAAGAAATAAGGCACCGTGATAAGTTCGGCAAATTCCTTGAGCACCTTACTAGCGGTTAGTTTGGCTCCATCCTTCATGTACACGTGGGTGTAATTGCTATCTCCTTCCAGCATCACAATATTTTCCACCTCTAGAAAGTACACTTCGTCTTGGGTAGCTACCATAACCTTTTGCACCCCTCCATTCTCAGACTTAGCATTCTCTACCCCCGCCCGAATGCTCTCTTCGTTCTGGCCTGGGGATTGCCCACGGGTTCCAAATTTGGCCACCGCCTTCGTAAGTTCCTCGTAGTCTATCGGTTTGAGCAGATAATCCAAGGCAGAAGCCTTGATCGCATTCAGTGCAAATTCACCATGTGCTGTAGTGAAAATCACTTCAAAATCGATATCAATTACTTTGTCCAGCAGATCGAAGCCAGTACCATCACCCATTTTCACGTCTAAAAAAACCAATTTGGGTTGGTGCCGTCCTAGCTGAAACAAGCCCTCGCCTACACTACCAGCCTCTGCTACTACTTTTACATGGGGTGTATATAGCTCAATCAGAGTCCGCAACGACTCACGTACTCCCTCTTCATCATCAATGATAATCGCCCTAATTTCCTCCATAGGAATAAAAAAACACTAATAACCAGACCTCAAAATTGTCTAACAAATAAGATAATCCGAATATAGGGACAGAACCCCCTTACTGCCAAAGCCCAATATGTGCTTTGGTAAGTGTATATCCGTCAACTAGACAGTTGAACTTCTTTTTTCTTCTCTACCCCCTTGTTAGGGAACACCACTGCTACCAGGGTACCTGTGGCAGTGCCATTTTCATCAAACAAGTCGGTAATAGAGTAGTGAACAAATTGATTATTCAATTGATTGAAAACATCAATTTTTTCTTCCACCAGTTGCAGCCCCTTCGATTTATGGCCCGGTGATCGCACTTGTTCACTAGCGTGCCGCCCCACTCCATTGTCTTGTACCAGCACCTGAATCAGGTTATCCTCCTCACTCTCCAAGACCTGCATGTCGATGCGTCCTTGGCGTTCCGACGGCATCAGCCCGTGCCAAATGGCATTTTCTACGAAGGTATGAAGAATCATGGGCGGCAATTTCACTGAAGTGAGCAAGGATTCGTTCTTGCATTGGATAGAGTAGTCAAAACGGTTGCTAAGCCGCAGTCGCTCTATATCCAAATAATACCGTACAGCGGTAAGCTCCTCCTCTAGCGTTACTTCCGATTTGTCCGAATGGTTGAGGATCATCCGGATGAGTCGGGAGAACTTGGTGAGGTAAATATTGGCTTCTTCCCGGTTATTCTTCAACACAAACCGCTGAATAGAGCTAAGCGCATTGAAGATAAAGTGGGGGTTGATCTGTGCCCGTAGGGCTTTCAGCTCTGCTGAGGAAGCACGCAGGTTTAGTTCTTCGCGCTCACGCACCCGCTGCATGCGTACCCACAAAATAAGCCATACGACTCCCATGCTGAGGGTAACTACACCTGACCAAAACCAAGGTCGTCGCCAGTAGGGGGCAGATATGATAAAGGCCTGTAAGGCAGAGCCTTGCGACCAGCGCGCATTAGGTACCTTGGCTTGCACCTCGAAAGCGTAATCGCCCGGTGCCAGATCGAACAGACTTACTTCCGAGGAGGTAGTATATACCCAAGGTAAGTTCTCCTGCAGTCGGTACCGATACTGCAAGTTATGCGCTCCGCGAAAGGAGATTCCCGAATAAGCAATGGTGATATTGTTTTGGTCAGGATCCAACGGCCCGTTCGGTACCAGTGCACCGCCATTGGTTTCAAATTTGGTGATGAAAATTGGCGGAGAAACCTGGCCTGTCACAAGGCTTTTCTTGGGCAAGAGGGTAAGTCCTTCAGCCGTACCTAGGTACAGGGTATCAGACAACACCACGATATCATGGATTTGGTTGGTGGGCAGCCCGTCTTGGGTAGAATACAAGCGATGAGAGAAGTAGCTATATTCGTCGCTATCGGTAAAATTAAGATGGACGAGGCCCAACTGTGTGCCTACCCATAGGCTAGTATCATTTTCCAAGAAAAAAGCCTGGACGTTGATCTCAGGATATAGAGTATCCAGATTGATTCGTATATCCCCCCGAGATCGCTGCCCCACAATTTCTCCGTCATTCGCTACCATCCACAAAATGGAATCAGCACGCACCGTCACCTGCTGCTGTAGTTCCACCATGCGCCCTTGCAGCGGGTATTCGTACATGGTCATAATCCCAGACGTGAGGGAGTAGTCTGCCAATTCGGAGGGAGTAGCAAAAAAGAGATGGTCCCCCACGAGTTCTAACCGTAGAATACGGGCTTGGGAGGTCAATAATTTATTTGCCTCCATAAACCCAGGAGGCAAGTTGGCAGCAATGGTGCTCTGCTTGAATTGATGCGGAGCCGGGGGACGCTCAGATACATAGCGTTTCAAATCATCAATAGGTACAGCTACGAGCAATACCCGCCCTCCTATAATGAGTCCTTTTTCAGGATGCCAGAGAATATTCTTGTTGGAGATGGGGAAAGAATAGATGTCTTCGGTAGCCAAATCCAGATAGGAAACTCCCGTTTCCATGCCTACCACAACCCCCTGGTTGGGTACAGACACTAACCCGATTCCTTTCACTTGTGGTAGGCCTTCAAACCCTTGATAAGCCCGCATGGTACCGTCCTGAAAGTAGCCAAACATGGCATTACTTCCCGCCCACCATATCCTACTGGAATCCTCAGGCGCTACCATCAGCCTATGAATGGGGCTTTTACTACCCTGCCCTGGAATATGATAGGAGATAATATCAGGCTCGATGGAAAGAAACACTCCTCGACTGAGGGAGGTAACCCAGAGATTGCCCTCATGATCTTTGAGGGCTCCCGAAGTTACTTCTCCGGGTAGGTAAATGGTGCTTTCATATTGGCCGTCCTCCGTTTTTTTGAGGAAGATCATTCCGGAGCTGGTCGCTACCCAGGTTTGATCCAACAAAGTATCGACCCCAATCGAGAGGGCCTCACCAAAGCCTGGAATGGTATCCGTAGGCACAAACTGGAAGTCATGATTTAATTCATGAATTACTCCCCGGGAAAACCGGAAAGCGGTACTTTGATCAGGCAGCATACCCATAGCATTGATGGGAATTATGTCGGTATTTTCAAAACGACTGCCGTATAAC
Source organism: Cytophagales bacterium (assembly GCA_003454975.1). Taxonomy (GTDB): domain Bacteria; phylum Bacteroidota; class Bacteroidia; order Cytophagales; family Cyclobacteriaceae; genus DMST01. Next base: position 22,881 of record DMST01000092.1, read on the forward strand.
GAAGCAGAAGTCCAATCGTCCTTTTCCAGATCAAACCCAATCACAACACCACCTGAAAGGGCCACCATCATGCGATGGTTTTGCTCCCATATCATTACAATTTTGCCCCCTTGAAACTGGGCCCAGTTTCGCCATTCGGTGTCGCCATCCGGATGTATCACCAGTGTATTGCCTGACTCACCATAGAACCACAACCGCCCTTTGGAGTCTTCGTACATACGACTTAGAAAACCTCGTGTTTCGTAGCTGGCTAGTACAGAATCGTTGGTACGATTGTAGAATTTGTCTTCGTGGTAATAGCTCAATGATCCATTAAAGGACAAAAACCATATTCTACCCTGGCTATCCCCGGTAATATTGAAGATCTCGTTATCGCCTAGTCCTTGAGCCCGACCGTATTTCTCAAACCGACTCCCGTCGAACCGGCTCACCCCGGCGTTGGTGCCGAACCACATGAAGCCCTTGGCATCCTGATATACAGAATATACCAGATCGCTGGGCAACCCGTCCTCTACCGTAAAATTCTGAAAAGAAGCATTTTGTGCTAATGCAAAAGAAGAAACTGTAACCCACACCACCCACGTCAGCAGAAAACGTCGAGAGACAATAGTGGTGGTATTGATCTGGCTACGAGAGAATTGCATATGGGCGAAAGGTACAAAGAAGTCCTATTACCACCTATGCCGAAAATCAGAAATGAGGCCTTGGATTAGTCTCCGTAGTCAATTTCGTCTATTTGAGAACCGGTTTCATCATAAACCAACCATTTCCCGGTCTCTTTATCATCCGTGTAGGTGCCCTTTAGGGCCATATTGCCATTGCTATGGTAAAACACCCATTCACCTACTTTTTTGTCGGCTTCATAATCACCTTCCTGGGCTACGGTACCGTCATCGTAGTAGCATTTCCAATGTCCCGACTTTTGCCCATCAACGGTTTCTCCTTCACAATTGCTTTGGGCCATAGCTGGGGTAGTGGTGCATACCCAAGCGCCCATGGTAATCAAAATAGCGAGTAGATACTTCATCATTACCCTAATACTTTTTGTATTTGCTTTTGGAGGGTTTAGGCCAAAAATGTTGCCATTTATCTCCTTTCGCAAAAGATTTTTTTGTTATCCCCGCGTGTATCCTCTATGACATACTTCTTATTTTATCCATACTTACGAGATACCTACGCCATTCAGATGCGTAATTGTAAACGAAATGGACAGAAGAATTCAAAAAGCGAGTTGGCTTGTCGCCCTAATTATTTTTTACACTAGCGGTACCCATATAGCGGCACAAACTTGTTGCTCAGGAGGAGTGCCTATAAGTGGAAATTTGGGGTTGCCTACCGGAAACCCTGGCACCCTTCAGCTGTCTCTCACGTATGATTATAACAACCTGGAGACGCTCTACGAAGCCTCTCAACGATTAGATGATGATACCCGCACCCGGAATACCCATTCTTTGCTATTGGAAATTGGCTACCAGCTTTCATCTCGCTGGCAAATTAGTGCCCTGTTTACAGGGGTTCGGCAGGAACGGAACCTACGGCCGATAGGTCTTGACCCGCGAAATCAGCAAACTACAGGCCTTGGCGATGCAGTACTGCTTGCCCGGTTTTCGCCCATTAGCTTAGTCAGTATTGGCTTAGGCACAAAACTACCCACAGGTCCCTTTTCCATTACCGATCCCTCCGGGATCCAGTACAATGCCGACCTACAACCGGGTTCCGGGGCTTGGGACGGAATTGCGTGGCTACAAACCACTCTTCCTTGGGCCCTACGCCCGCAAGGGGCGTGGTCAGTAACGGCCATCGGTAGATTAACCGGCACTAATGAGGAGTTTCGATTTGGTCAGTCGTACCGTTTTGGAAACGATGTACAGGTGATTGGTGGCTACACCGATCGTGTATTCGTAGCTAACCAAATTGCCGACCTATCGGGCATGTTTCGGTATCGGTGGGCCGGATCAGACCTATCCAACGGAGGTGTTATCCCCAATACCGGGGGCAATTGGGTTTTCTTTAACCCTGGCCTAACCTGGTGGCCCACTCCACAGTTCTCTTGGCAGGTAAATGCCGAGATGCCCGTTTTTACTCAAGTAGACGGCGTGCAATTGTCTCCTACTTGGCGGATTAATTCGGGGATTTATTTCATTATTGGTAACAAAGACAACGAGGATGAATTGGATTTTTAAATCGTGGACGGTAGGAGCAAGTTTGTTGGTGGTGCTAGCAGGCTGCAATGATGAAGTGAATCCTATTTTCGGAGGTTCGAACGGGAATGACGATGGCGACCAGGATTGGGCGATTCCCCAGCGCGAGGTTTTCGACGGCGGTCCCGGTAAAGACGGAATTCCTTCTCTGGAGATGCCTTCCTTCGTGTCTGCGGCAGAGGCCACATTTCTGGACGATGAGGAGTTGGTGGTAGGCATTCAAATTCAAGGTGAGGCCAGGGCATATCCTCATATGTTGTTGGACTGGCATGAGATTGCCAACGATGTACTAGGAGGTTCTCCTTTATCCATCAACTACTGCCCGCTAACGGGTACGGGCATGGCCTGGAGTCGGATGGTAGATGGCAACGAAACCACGTTTGGTGTTTCTGGCTTACTGTACAACTCCAACCTGATTCCCTACGACAGATCTACCGATTCGCATTGGTCCCAAATATTGCGCTCTGGAGTAGAGGGCGACCTAAACGGGGCAACTGCCGAACTGTATCAGGTGATAGAGACTACCTGGGGTACCTGGAAGGAAATGGCACCCCACACCACTGTGATCAACCTGAGCACGGGCTTCCCCCGGCCTTATGGCACCTACCCCTACGGCAACTACCGTGACACCGAAGATCTCATCTTCCCGGTAAACAACCAGTCTGCGATTAAAACGGATGCCTTCCACCCCAAAGACAGAATGTACGGCGTGCCCTATGGCGCTGGCAGTGTGCGCGTACTTACCTTTGATTTGTTTGTGGGTGGTCAGACCCGCTTAGTAAACCTTGGCAGTACTGATGCTATTGTGGCAGGTCACGAAACGGAAGATTTTATGGTAGCCTTTGCCCTACCCTCAGATACGGATCGCACCTATCAGTATGTAGCCGATGCCCTCCCCGTAGTATTGCAAGACGATCGGGGTGCCCAGTATGATGTATTTGGGAAAGTGGTATCCGGCTCTGGAACAAACCTCACTCCCCTTCCTGGTTTTGTAGGCTATTGGTTTAGCTGGCCAGCCTTTTTTGGGCAGGTAGTCATTGAGTAGCTACAGGCTACTTTACAGAAAATGAAGCCTCCATTTTTAAGGACTTTCCCTTTGAAAATGGAGGCTTGTTCGTTTTAGCTCATCCGCCCAAACTATAAAGCAGTCCCACCGATACTCGGGTACCACCTTCTATTGATACGTTGGCATCGGTATTGAATCTCTGAGAAAAGGGAAGCTGCGCTTGTACATTTACCCCCATCTTTTTGCGAAAGAACTGCACTCCGGCTGTCCCAAGTAGGTTGGTACCTCCGGTGTTCCCCATCACCACCCCCTCTTGTCGGTGGGGTTGCCCTGCCTCCCACTGAATGCCTGCCTGAGGCAGGAAAGATCCCCAAGGAAGCTCTACGAAATAGAACAGAGTACTCATGGTATTCATCTGATGTCCAATCTGGTACCCATCGGGGTTCATCCTATTGTACTTGGCGGTACCATCTACATTCAACCCCACATTAGCCCAACGCAAGGTATAGCTGGCATTGAACAGGAAATCCCAGCTGCCCGTACCGGGCTGAAAATTGGGATTTACCCGTGCTCCTTGGTCTTGAAGGTTAAATTGACCTAGTGGGGCCTTTACGCCAGTCCCCAGCATGAGCACGTGCATCACATCCCGGGTAAAGTCATTGCCCGTATTGATGGGCATCACGTGTACCGTTACGGTAGGGTCCGCCAACCCGCTCACCGTCAGGTTCTGCTGCGAGCCCTCCATGGTTTGGTACACCACGGGCAGGCCTACTCTTACTTGCCAACGGTCAGAGAGTCGGAAGCGTCCTACCACTTCCCATCGATGAAAGACGTCATTCGAGTATTCATCCTCGAAGTAGAACCCATCATTATCAATGAAAGCCCTGAAGGAGGCCCTTTGGTAATTGAGCCCCACAAAATGTGAGTTGCCCATAGGAGACAAACCAAAGTACACCCCCGACAAATTACACCCACACACGTCGCATGCATGGCTATGTGTAACCGCCAGCATGCTCATCATCGCTAGTATCAGTACTTGCTTAGTCATTGTTTCTGAATATGGGGTTAGAAATAAAGGCACGATCCGTTAGGGTGTGCAGAAAAGCAATGATGTCTTCCCTCTCCTCTATGGAAAGCGCCATGGGTTTTACTTGCCCGCGGGTATTTATAAAAGCTTCGTCTAGCGTAGCGGAATACACCATGCCCCTGGTGTAGTGATCCAGAACCTCTTCTAGCGAAGAAAAACGAGCGTTGTGCATGTAAGGAGCAGTGAGTGCTACGTTGCGCAAGCTGGGCACCCGAAATTTACCCACATCGTCAGGGTGCTCCGTAATGTTGGCGCGGCCCGCATCCGGGAATTCATCGTCTAAGCCGTTGTTCCGGTAACTAAAGTCAGTCTGTAGCACCCCGGCATGACAGCTACTACAATTTTCCTCAAAGAGAACCGCCCCGCGTGCCTCCTGCGGCGTGAGCGCCTCTGTATTACCTAGCACATATTCATCATAGGGGGACTTAGCCGAAATCATCATCACGGTGAACTGCGATAGCGCATACAGCATATAGGGGCTCGTGATTTCGGTAATACCGAAGGCCTCTTGAAAAAGGGTTCGGTACCTTTCACTGTTGCTGAGGTATTCCACTACTTCGACCAAGGTCGCATCCATTTCCACCGGAGATTCTATGGCATTAATGGGCACAAAGTCCAGGTGATTTACCCCGCCATCCCAGAAGAATTCTGGAAAGAAGGCCAGGTTGTTTAACGCAGGAGCATTTCTAGACCCCAAGCGATTATCAACTCCTACGCTCGTAGGGTGGGCGGGATTATCGGCAAAAGCAATAGCTTGCTGGTGGCAATTGTTGCAAGATACGCTGCCGTCACGTGACAGGTTTGCATCAAAGAACAAGGCCTTGCCCAAGTTGAACCCTGCTTCGGTCACCGGATTGTTTTCCAAAGTGTAGGTGGGTTCGGGGAAGTGGGCCGGAACGGCAAAGGCATACGGATCTACTTCCGGCGCCGGTGCTTCGGCAGGTCCGCAAGCCACCAACCAAGGGAACAGGCCCACAATCGAAAGGATAGCGGGCACCGTCTGTCTTCTACATCTATTATTCATGGCTGTCACTGGCCGCACTTTGGTGCACGTGATGAACCATAAACATGTCAGAGATACCATCGGCAATGGTCATACCCTCGCGCGGCGAATGCACCGCATACGTGGTAGAGAAATCCACCCCAACACCATCCAAAAGGTTGAGCACATCTACCACTACGTGAGCCGTAGGTGCCAGGTCACTCTGTACCTCAATGGTAGTGCCCAAAGGCAGGGAAACCGTCTTGATGTTGTTTACAAAGTTCTCGTTATCGGCCACGTCTTTCCAGCCTCCAATGTGGTAAGCAAAGGTTCCCTCCAAGGTCTCAAAGCCTCCGCCCCAGTCTACATACTCTTGACCAGAATCTTCTGCAGAACCTTCAATTCCTAAGCCAATGTATCCCGCATTCCAGTTCCAGAACCAAGCGCCTTCGGCAGGATCCAGGATACCACCGGCAGCCCCTTGTTCAATCCCATCTTCGTCAATACCAATAATAAACTGGACCGCATCGTAAATACCTGCGGGTATCCCTTCCAGTACAATGGAAGAGCTAGTGGTTTCGGCCTCATTGACCAAGTAGTATCCGCGGGTACCGGAAGCGTCTACGGCTATCTCATCTTCAAAGTAAGCCCCTTCAGGTCCGGTGAGGACAATCTTACCGAGGTAATAGCGGAGAGTAGAAAGGTTAAAAGACTGACCGTCCTCAGTAGTATAATCATACGCTGTAGAACCGGCCTCGCGCAGCGTGATTTCTTGGTCGCCGATGCGATTGTCAAAGAAAAGGGTAAAGGTACCAGGTTGGAGTTCTGGTACTTCGGGGGTGCATGACGAAAAAAAGGCTACTGCTGATAGCAGTGTTACAACTTGAATAAGTTTCATGGTAATGTTGAATATCTATACTGTGGGTAAATGGGTTAAAATGGCTACCTCATCCCTTAGCAGTAAAGGCATAACAATCCCTATAATCCATTACCCTAAGGGGTATGGACGGTACAGACTTATTCTATGACCAGAAATAAGAAAAGAGGTAGTAAGAGAGGACTAACCGACTACCTGTGGGGGGTGAAAGATATCCGTAACCACGGACTTGTACTGGGCAAGATCGGACTGAGGGGTCTCGTCCTGAAGCAGCATTTGCAACCGGGGTTGGTTGCGCGGCATTTTATACGCCGGAGGCATTGCCATCTGCACTTCCGAAGGAGGCATCACCTCGTCCCGCTCCTCTTGCTGGTCGTAAAGCGCTTTCAGCCGATCCGTAAGAAAACAGCTACCCATACACATGGTAATGGGTTTTTCGCGCTCCACACAGAGTACGGTGGCGATGTAATCTTGCCGAAGCTCAAAGTCCAAATACACCAAGGGCGTCATCAAGCTGGTACCCAAATTGGCTACCGCTAGCACTACCAAGACGATTTTCTTTAGGCTTTGCATCGGTCCGTAAAGATCAATACCGGCCCACTGCTTTCAAAGAATCTGGGGGTAGAAATACCATAAAGGGCAACTATTTTTGTATTCCGCAATGACGGAATAAAGTAGTCCTTGCTTAAACGAGAACTCAGCTCTTTATCCCTATTAGGACGAGCCTTTCTCCCAGGCATCTTCACTTTCCACAGTCTTACTCTCTCGCTCACGCTTGTCCATTGCTACTAGCACCCGTTTATTTACAAACATGGAAATCATACCGCCCAAGAAGTAGGAGAAGGCAATGGCTACAAACACGCCTTGGGTACCGCTGGTACGGGCACCCAGAAAGGCCAAGGGAAGGTAGAAAACAAACATCTGGACGGCCACAATAAGGGAGGCCAAACCGGGGCGGTTGATGGTATTGAGGGTGGTGTTGACGATGGATACAGTACCCTGGAAACCCGGCGTGATGGGCACGATAGTGAGGTAGAGGAATGCTACCTCGGCAATCTCGGGACCTTCCGAGAAGGCTCGCGATATGTCTTCACCGAATATGAACATAAGCCCGGCCATGAAAATACCCCAGGCAATGGCAAACATGTTGCTCTTGTTGTTGGCAGCCAGAATACGGTCGAAGTGACGCTTGCCAAAGTTTTGCCCGGCAAAAGGCCCCATAGTGGCGGCCAAAGCAAACAGAATGGTTCCTCCTAATGCCTCTACCCGCCTCCCCACCGCATAGCCGGCCACCGCCGTACCGCCAATGCGAGCAAGAATACCCGTAATGACATTGTTGCTGATAGGAACAATCATCCGCGCGGCACCCGCAGGAAGGCCAATCCGCATGATGGCACCCCAGCAGCCTTTTAGAGTTTGCCAGGAGGGTATGGAGAAAGTAAGCAGTTTCTCACGTTTGTAGAGGACCCAAAGGCTCAATATCAAGGTAAAAGCCCGTGAGATGGCCGTTGCAATAGCCGCACCCCGGATACCTAACTCCGGGAAAGGACCGTAGCCCCAAATCAGCAGCGGGTCCAACACGGCATTCACCACTACAGCAAACAACATAATGAGAGCCGGAGTACGGGAATCGCCTGTAGCCCGAATGGCGCTATTACCCACAAAGGGTACTACCACAAAAGTGATAGCGAGCAACCAGATGGACATGTAATCCACAATGAGGGGCATGACCTCCTCACTAGCTCCCAACAGCTTGAACAGTGGCTCCAGGAAGACAAAACCCACGGCACTAAACCCTCCCGCCAGGATGATACCCAGGATCAGGGCATCGGTAGTTTCGCGGGCTGCCTTATTCAAGTTACCCGTGCTGATGGACTTCGAGATGAGTGCGGTGGCCCCTACCCCTACTCCCTGAACCAGAGAAAACAGTAGCAGGATGGGCGGAAAGGTAAAGCCTAAAGCAGTAAGCTCGTTTACGCCCAGCTGAGAGACAAAATAGGTATCAATAATATTGAAAAGTACCATGCTCAGAATCCCCAAAACCATGGGGGCAGTGAGCTTGTACAGGATGGGGCCGATGGGACCTGTGGTAAGGTCGCGGCGTTGTGATTTTGCCAAAGGGAAGAGGGGCTAGTAATTCGTCTAAAGGTAACCCTTTCTTTCAGAGAATGGTTTCTATACCATTCGGGGTTGGACGTAGAAACGCGATGTATCGCGCCTGAATTCGAAGTTGGAGGTTCGACAAATTTTATAATGCATGTTAACTCATTAGCTCGTCCTTTTTTGTATTATGACTTTTGCCCCAAAGGGCTGCCGGAGGCATTGTCTGTTTTCTCGTTTTGCGCTTCTCTTTTATTTCTGTAGAAAGAGTTTATCCCCCCCTCGGAAATTACCCAAATACAAGTCCATCTTACCATCGCCATTGAAATCGGCTACCTCGAAGTCAACCCCAAGGCCCTGACCGGCTCCTTTCAAGGCGGCCCAGGTTACGTCTGTGAACTTACCAGCGCCGTCGTTTAGGTGGAGCTGTGGGCCCTGCATTCCGGCCAATACAATATCCAGGTCGCCGTCGGCGTCAACGTCTACTAAGTCAGCATCTACAAAGCCCCCCGCCGGGATGATATCTAACCGGGCCTCCGTCTCATCAGCAAAGGTTCCGTCCGCTTGCTGGATGAGTAGCCTGGGCGTAGGGTCGTTGCCTTGAAACATGGTAACGTTGGCGAAATATAAATCGAGCAACCCGTCACCATTCACATCGCCAAAGTCTGCCTCGCGAGTCTCCTCCCTAATGCTTCCGATTGGCAAGAGCTCCTCGGTTACATCCGTGAAATGTCCCGTACCGTCGTTTTGGAGAAGGCGGTTGTTCCGCTCATTGGCCACAATAATGTCCAAGTCGCCATCACCATCATAGTCAGCCGCTTCCACATCCTGCGTGATGTCCGCCACCGAAGGCAGTCGTTCGGCGGTTTCTACCTGCCAGGTACCCTCTGCATTGCGTAGGTATTCATTCTGGCCATTGTTAGCCAGCACTAGATCGGTCCAGCCGTCGCCATCCAGATCGGCCGCTAGTAAGCCGTTGGTAACCCCCGTCACCGGAAAGCGGCCGCCCCAATCTTCGAACGATCCGTTACCCTTGTTGCCGTAGTACTCGTTGACCTGATCGTCCTCAGTTACAATCACAATGTCCAGATCCCCGTCCCGGTCAAAATCAGCCACCGCCACATCTTCTGAGTCATGGTGAGGATAGTACGGATAGGGCTGAGCATCACTTTCTGCCACCGGGTCGGGTAAGCGGTTGCTACCGTTTTTGAACTGCCCCTTCCCGGTATTGATTAGGATCATGTTCTTATAAAACTCCACCGCTATCACCAAATCTAAATCCCCGTCTCCATCGATGTCTACGGGGAAGGCGTCCATAGAATTTCTCCCCGAGCGGGCCAGATCGGGCAAATGGGTTTTGCTCACTTCGGTGAATACGGGTTGAGCAAAGCTTGCGAGGGGTAGCATTCCCAAAACCATAAATAGAATAGCGGTATGCAGGCACTTAAGGTTGGTTTTGCTAAACCACCAACCTGGGCGAGTAAAAAGTTGCGTTTTCATGGGCTGGACCATTTGATAGGGAAAGGAAAGAAAAGTGCAACCTACACGAAGCGGAAAACCGCTTCAACGGTCACCGATGGTGTAAAGACGAGGAGGGAACCAAGTTCCTTGTGTCAGTTGGATCAAAAAGTAACTTCCAGGCCAATCAACAAGAATTTAAATGCCTATCCTTCAACAATATACAAATTCAATAGGATGCAAAAATTGAACAACCAAGATGTCAAACGTAATTGAGGCTGATGGAGGTCTGCCTGTGGACCAAGGGGTGTTTGGTAACTTTCGGTAAACCAAACATATATGATTATGCAACATGTAAAAATTGAATCCCGAAAAGGTTGGGCTCTTTTAACCAAAGCGTCCAATCAAATAGTAAGTGGTGGAAGTAGTGAGTTTAGATTCAACATCTTATTGGCAATTACCTACTATACACAGAATGTTTTCATCCAATACTCCTATAGAAAAGGGTATTGTTCTCTTAGCTATAACCAAAAACATAGCTAGGAAACCCCATGGAATCAAACCATTCATCTGCTTCCTATCAACTAGGCCAATCAGTGTGCCCGGTGACTGATAGAGCATCTGAATGGCTAGTAATAGGCGTTGAAACACACAAAAAAAATGGCTCTATCGTTAGAATAAGACGTATCCAGGGAATGGAAGAGAAAATTTTAGACGTATACGACTTCGAATTGGCACCGTACATTCCAGACAAAAAATAACAATTTTCAAGTTCCAAATCTTGAAACAAAATCTATCTATACCTACCATTCTATTTCAAATATTTCTTTAGGATTCAGCTGAGATTTCAATTCTCATGGAGGGAACTAAGTTTCCTTGAACACTTGAATCCGGAAATTACCGCCAGCTCAGATGAGAGATAGTACTTTCTAGACATTTGTGACGAGTATACCACCATTCAGAGCATAAAAAAGGCCTGCACTTGAGCCAGCTAATGGATTCTCCATAGAAATTCCTAGATTATATTATAAACAGGATTATTTATACTTTTTTGATTGTGTTATGTATCGTAAATCTCTATTAACCTTATTGGGTTGGTTGGGCTTGGTGAGTATTGTCCATGCCCAGGTCCCTCGCAATCCTCAGTACCCCGTTACCCAAACTAGTGTGCTACATCTAGGGCTGTTACCCGGTCTGAGCACCAACGGAATGGACCCTGGAGTGTACGAAAATATCATTTCCATTCAGGTGTTCTCCAGTATGTCCGCCGCCCAGCGTTTGTTTGAGGTGGCAGGTATTTCCACTTTCACCGCCTATGCGGTTACGGGCATCCAACTGGCAGGCATCGCCAACGTGGTGGGAGGCAACTACCTAATAGGTCTGTCCGTCGCGGATAATTGAACCCTCGAACGTAATGGGTACCAGCCACAAACGCGCGCCATCCAAGTGGCTGGAGTGGTCAACCTCCTTCGAACCCCCTTTACGGGTTTTCAAGCGACCAGTGGCCTCAACCTTGTCTCCGAAGGGGTGGAAGGAGCCCAAGTAGCGGGAGTAGGCAACGCTACGGGCAGTTATCTCATTGGTTTTCAAGGCTCTGGCATCTTCAACTCCACCAAGAAGGGTGGACTCGGAGTGCAGCTCAGCGGGGTGTACAATTGGGTCCAGGATGACTTCGATGGTTTCCAAATTTCCACCGCTTTCAATCGAACCCGGTACCTAACCGGAGTCCAGTAGGCTTGGTGAATTACTGCAAGCGCATAGAGGGGTGGGCCTCCGACAACGTACCTAAGTTCAAGAGTGCACAGGTAGGCTTAGTCAACCTGACCAAGGAGCAAAACGCTTTTCAGTTTGGTTTGATCAACATTTACAAGCGTGGAAGCCGGGGCATCAGCATGGGTTTGCTCAACCTTGGGGGGCTCTCTTGGATTTCCTACTACGCGAACGAACGGAACTATTCCAATGTAGAGTTTGCAACGGGCAACACCCTCACCAAGCTACACCGGGGTACGGTATGGCGTTGGAGCACCTACAACACACTAGGCTTCAGTATTGGCGGATGGGAAGGCAAAACCCGGGAGATCAGTTGGGGAGCCGGGGCTATGCTGGAAGATACGGGAGCCGTTTCCTTCCGCAGTACAGCCCGGATATACTATCCCTGGGAAGCCAAGAATTTCAGCAACTGGCAAGGGCTCTACGGTTCTTGGGGAGTCAGTGCAGGTGTAAGGCCCGGGGATGACCGGGTAGGTGGTATCCAGATATTCCTGAGTCCTACACTAAACTGGCATATGCTGGGCACGGGAGAGCTAGCCACTCCTCCCCCATTTTCGCTACCCATCGGTGACCGCTTTTGT
>DMST01000092.1:34995-40130 GCA_003454975.1 Cytophagales bacterium
GGGGTGGTTTGCAGTTGGGGGTAAAACTCGGCTAGGATTTAAACCCGGGATACCGGGTTAAATGCAGAAGGCCCGGAGTCTGACTCTGGGCCTTTATTTGCGGGGCATTGCAAATGCCCGTCAAAGGTTGCATTCACAAAGCATTTGTGAACGAGCTTTATTTTGGAGGCTAAAACTGACTAGAGGATTCCCCTGTACAAACGCTCCATTTCGATAGCAATATCGAGAGATTCTAGCCTAATGGACTGGTCCAAACCTTCGGCCTCGGTGATCCTCCATAAATCTTGATCGGGCACACGATAATACATCTCCACTAAAGCATTGTCCTGCTCAATCAGTACATACTCGCGAAGAGAAGGAATTTGGCGGTACATCATGAATTTTTCTCCCCGGTCATAGTGAGCAGTGGAAGAACTGAGGACCTCTACTATTACAATAGGATTAGTTACTGCATGGTTTGCATCTCCTTCAGCAAGTTCAAGATCGCCGCAAATCACCATGGAATCAGGATATACGAATCGTTCAGCATGTGCTACATGCAAACTGGTTTCGCTATTAAGCACTTCACAAGAGGCTTGTTTCTCTCTTAGGGCAAAGACCAATTCTCCATTGATTCGACTACAAAGTCTTCCATGCGAAACAGTTCCTCCCGCTTGAGCCACCACCTTACCCGCATGGTATTCATACTTGATTTGCGTAGTTCGCTCTAGCTCACGGTATTCCTCCACGGTGAATAGCCGATCGGGTATTTCAGGCACACTTGCTTCTGCTCCCATACCTCCAAGTTATAAATTTTCTGGATTGGGAAAGGGATATACATCCCTTGGCACTCGGGAAATGGGCTTAGCAAATGCCTGCAAAAATTTCAGCTCACAAAGCATTTGTGAACGAGCCCAGATGAAAAAGCTACCTTCTACCGAACCATCAAGTAGATCCTCAGAGTACAGCCTACCAGCTAGGCCAAGCCCTTCTGGGTGAGAAACTCCCGGTACAAACCCGCGCGGTAGTGCTGATATCCGAGAAAGAATTGATACAATAGGCCTACTCCGAAAAGGGTATAACCGAGGGTAGTCATGCCTATTTGGAGCGTAGCGATAAGACTGATGAGTAGGATGACAGAGATGTTGTCCTACAAGTTCTTATGTGCTAATTGTGAGGAAGGCTGGTTGTCCTTGGTCATAAGCTGATCCTTTGAATTTAGGGCTAAGATACCATCCCTCAGACCTTAAGCCAATGGCATATTGAGGTGTGGGAACTTAGTTCCCATATTTGGGGCAGATACTGGAGGTTACTTCCGGCACAGTATGGGAAGTTGCAGGCTATACTGTAACTAACCTCGTATGTAAATATCTACCCAGACCAGTTCACGGGATAGACGGTGGTGTTGATCTGCTGGCAAGTGTGTAGGTGAAAGAAGAAGATATGGCCGCTGGGGCAGTCTCAGAAGTTGGGAGCCTTACTAAAAATAAGAAGAGGATGCGTTTAGCTATCAGTAGGGTGGAAATCCGGGTTTCCACCCCACAGATAGGTTTTGACTTGGTTGTTGGTTGAGCGAAGGCAAATACCCACTAATCAGGCTCGTCAGCCCGGTGAGAACCTAACAGCCTTTGACCGTACTCTCCATACTGGGAGGAGGATTTCGTCGGACTACGTTTGCCGTCGGTTATTTGATCAACACCCGGAGGGCCTCACGTTCGTCTTCGGCTTCGAGCGAGAGTACGTACAGGCCTGGCTGCAGCCAAGGAAGGGAGACCGGCGTTTCGTACTCATCGGACCCACTTTCGGTGGCCTCCCATTCTAACTGGTTTGCAGCCAGACTGATCAAACGCAGCTTTACGTCCGCTTGCTCGCTTAGCTTTACCCCTACGGTGAACTCACCGTCACTCGGGTTGGGGTAAATGGTGTACGCCTGAATCAGGGAAGTAACGGGTCTGCCGAAGATGTCCTCGTCGGTACCTGGCCGACCGCTGCGCTCCAGGATTTCGATCTCGGTCCAGTAGCGGTCCAGGCATTCGCCTAGAGTCGCTTCCAGTGTTACCTGATAGACGCCCGCCTCGTTGTAGATCACCTCCTCTACTTCTTCCACTTCATCTACTTGGGTGACCTCACCACCAAAGTCCCAGGTGAGACCGTCAGGAGCAGGCAAGGTAATGTCGATGATGATCACCGTATCGCCTACGTAGGCCTCAGATACCATGAGAAAGTCGGCCTGCAGGATATCATTACGAATGATAACCGCTACGCTATCCAGGGCCACGCAGCCATCGCTATTGGTTACGGCCAGGCGGTAAGTCCCCTCCTCGCCTACCGAAACGGTGGAGGTAGTACTGGCAAATCCATTGGCGCTCGTCCAATCGAAAGTGGCACCGTCCGCCTCCGTTATCAGTGCTCCCTTGCTAATGGGTGTGAACGTGAAATCAGAACCTTCACAGATTTCTTGATCCTCCCCCAGGTCGATGAGAAAGGGTTCGGGATCGACCACCGTAAGGTCGAAGGTGGCTATACAGACCCTATTGTCCTGCACCTGCAAGGTGTAGGTACCTGCTGCCAGAGCCTCGTTCCTTGGGTTGGTAGTTCTGTCTGGCCAGGTGTAGGAATAGCCTCCATTACCACCCGAGGCGACTACTTCCAGAATGCCGTCCTCTCCGTCTACACAGGTTGGTGTGGTGTTTTCCAGCACGGCAATGCTAAGGGTATCCACGCCAGTAAGGACCGCATCATATTCCAACACACAGTCATTGGCGTCGGTGATGGTCACCGGCCAGGTACCGGTAGAAAGACCAGTTTGGGTAGCCGTCTGCGAGCCTTCGCCCCAGGCAAAGCCATAAGCCCCGGTACCACCGGTTACACCCAAAGTGACCGAACCATCAAAGGAATAGCTACAAGTGGGCACCACGTGGGTATCAATGCTGGCCAACAATTCCTCAGGCGCTGGAATCGTGAACTCCGTGATGGTACGGCACCGGTTAGTATCGATCACGTCTACGGTATGGATGCCGCCTAGCAGGGCCTCATTGGTGAACAAATCGGTTTCTACTGCATCCCAAAGGATGTCGTAGGGGCCATTGCCCAACACACCAATCTCGGCCTGCCCATCAGCACTATAGGAACACAACGCTGAGTCTATAGAAAGTACCGTTACTTCGGGACTATCGAAGCTCTGCACGGTGGTATTCACGGTAGAAATACAGCCTAGACTATCGGTAACGGTAACGGAATATGTATCACCCCAAACGTCAGTTAGCTGGGCATCCAAGCCTACACCTACATTCACACTGTTGCGCCATTCAAATAGGTAAGCAGGGGTACCTCCAGTTACCGATACAGTGGACGATCCGTTGGGCTCACTACAGAAAGAATCAAGGGTTTCACTAATGCTGGCTACCAGCAACTCAGGCTCTGTAACGGTAAGATCCACCGAATCAGCACAGGCATTCTCGTCGGTAACCACCACTTGGTAGTCGCCCGCCCTGAGACTCCCGTATGCTCCGGTGGTTTGGGTATTAGCTCCATCCAAAGTGTAGAGCAAATCACCTGTTCCACCAACACCCGTGAGGGAAATGGTTCCTGTAGCATTGCTAAAGCAATCTACATTGATCAGAGCATCCAGGGTGAGCACCACCGGATCTGGATCCACAATCTCCAGATCCTGGATGGATAGTTCACACCCTTGGTCATCGAGAACTCCCACCGTATACAGCCCTTGCTCCAGATCGGAAAGGTCTTCGGTGGTATCGGGCGTGTTCCAAGTGAAGGCGTAGGGCTCAGTACCTCCGCTCAAGGTCACATCTATCATCCCATCACCCGCTCCTGCGCAGGTAATGTCTCTGACAACGGCGGTGGCTATTAAGCTATCAGGCTGAATCAAAGTGTAAGCGGTAGTATCGGTACAACCGTTCGCATCCGATAGTACCACAGAATAATCCCCGATAATCAGGCTACTTAAATCCTCAGTAGTATCGGTGCTAGACCAAGCAAAGGCGTAAGCTCCCGTGCCGCCCTCTGGTGTAATGTCAATGCTACCATCGGCAAAGCCGTAGCAAGAGGGGTCCGTTACTAGCGGATTCGTGACTTGCAGGGTATCCGGGGCCAGTACTTCGAAGGGCTCCACCGTTACGCATTGGTTAGAATCCGTCACGGTAACGAAGTGACTTCCCTGAGCCAAAGGATTGGAAATAAGGCTGTCATTCTGGAAAGCATCCCACACGATCTCGTAGTCTCCTTCTCCCCCATCCAGTGAGATGGTAGCCAACGCATCTATGGAATAAGAACAAGTGGTAGAGTCTATGTTTTCGAAGGTGATGTCAGCGCCATCCCGGCTGCTGATCAACGCTACGGTATCGGCGGTACAGCCCAGGCTATCAGTCACTAGAACTGTGTATACGCCCCCAAATACATTGACCATCCGGCTGCTGTCGCTCCTTGCGCTATCATTTACATCACGCCAGTCGTAGAGATAGCTACCGGTACCACCAGTCACGGTAACTCCTGCCGAACCGTCCGGGGTGGCACAGAAGGAGTCTTCTAACTCTGTAAGATTTGCCACCAGCAGAGGCGCTTCTGATACCACGGTATCGATGCGATTAGTACACCCATTATCGTCGGTAAGAACCAGGAAATAATCCCCCGCCACCAAATTGGCGAAGGTGGTGTCGGATTGGAAGTTTACGCTATCCACCGAGTAGGCCAACGCTCCAGTACCCCCTGCCCCACTCAGCACAATCTGGCCGGTGTTATCACCAAAACAGAATACGTTGGTAATGCTCTCTACAGTCAATATGACCGAATCAGGGTTGATCACCGCTAGGTCGTTCTCTATCCATTCACAGCCGTTATCGTCGGTCACCGTTACAGAATACAGGCCTCCGTCCAGGCTGTCGGCAATTTGTACAGAATCGCCGTGCGACCAATCGTAGGTGTAAGGCAAGGTGCCCCCGCTGAGCGTAAGGTCAATTTGCCCATCCTCAAAATCAGCACAGGATACATCAGTCACCGCCGCCAGCCCCGTCAATAGCTCTGGCTCGACCAGCTGGAAGGTATCACGTAGTTCGCAGTTGTTGGCATCCGTGAGATAGAGTGCGTAGGTGCTGTCCACCAGACCCGTTATGTCTTGGGTAGTTGCGGTGGTGTTGTCC
>DMST01000092.1:40212-40427 GCA_003454975.1 Cytophagales bacterium
CCCGCTACGCTCAGGTAAATGGCCCCGTTGGCATCGTCAAAGCACAGAGGATGGAAGAGGCTGTCGAGGGTGAGGGCCAGTGGCTGCGGAGCCGGTACGTTCAAAGCAATCTCGGTTTCGCAGGCGTTGGTATCGGTCACCACTACGTTGTGGTCACCGGGGCTCAAGGTATCGGGCGACATGCGGGTATCCCCGTTGCTCCACAGGTAGGCAAA
>DMST01000092.1:40470-44087 GCA_003454975.1 Cytophagales bacterium
GGGCCCGGCGCCGGTAACGTTGAGCTGAGCGCCACCATCGCGGGTATAATCACAAGCCGTGGAGTCTATACCCGCGATAGTCACCACCGGGCTTTCGATACTGCCAATGGTAGCCACGTCTGTAGCCAGGCAATTGCGGGCATCGGTCACTGTAACGCGGTAGTCGCCACCCAATACGCTTTGCAGCAGTGCCGTAGAATCTCCTACTACGGTATCTCCCGTCACGGATTTCCATCCATACACGTAGCTTCCATTACCTCCGGTAGCTTGCACCTCGGCGGAGCCGTTGAAGTCGCCACAAAGCGAGGTATTTTCTTCAATAATGGTTGCCACCAAGGGGGCAGATGGCTGGCCGATGGTGGCCGTAGTCAGGTCAATGCATCCTCGGGCGTCTTGTCCCCAAATGAGGTAGGTACTGTCTACCAGGTTGCCCAGGGTATCCGTGGGTGTGTAGGTAACCCCATCGAAGGAATACTCGACCGCCCCGGTACCGCCGGTATGGCCCATGATGAGCTCGCCGGTGGTCTCATCAAAACAGGCAACGTCAGTCTTCTGTACCACACTGATATCCAGCGGAAAAGGCTCCGCAATACTGAGATTGGTCACCTCCGTGAAACAACCGTTGGCATCCGTCACTCCCACCGAGTAGGTACCTTTTGCCAATCCAGCCACATCACGTGTATTGTCACCATTGCTCCACAGATAGCTGTAGGGCATGGTGCCGTCTGCTACTTCCAAATCTATGGTACCGTCTACTATCCCGAAACAGGAGATATCAATAAGGGTATCAACCTCTGCTTGAAGCGCGAAGGGTTCATCCAAGGTGTAGGTCTCACTTTCGGTACAGCCGAAACTATCTATCACGGTCAGGGTATAATCGCCTGCTGGCAAGTTGGAGACCGAAGCTACTGACGCAGTATCATTGACATCAATGTCCCAAACGTACCGCAGCGAGCCGGTGCCTCCACCGCCCGTTACATCGATGGTACCAGTGGCTGAGTCGCGGCAGGTGATGTTCCACCCGTTGTAATCCGAAAGGGTCTCACTGAGTGTAAGGGTCGGAGGATCAGAAAGGTTGATGGAGCTTAAGTTTTGTACACAACCATCCTCCCGATTCTGTACGGAGATATTATAAAGGCCTTTCGGCAAGCCAAAGAAAGTAAGCGAGTCACCGATCTCTATGGAGTCTTGTTGGCTGTCGGCTCCCGAAAGAATAAACCGGTAGTCAAGACCGGAAGGCGATTTCGGATTACCTCCAGTAGCAAAAACGGTAATTTGCCCGTTGGCATCCCCTACACAGGTGGGATCCGTACGGGCAGTCAGGTCTTCAAAGATGGCTAAATCCGTACGCGTGACGGTGACTTGGTCATTCACCGAAGGACAACCACTACCGGATACATCCGATATAGTCCAGGTAAGTACGTTGCCTCCCACGGAGAGTCCGTTCACCGTGGTGTTCGGATTATTAGGGTCTACAAACGAGATACCAGCATCGGATGAAGACCAGGTGCCCTGGGTACCACTAAGGGCAATGCCGGAAGCGGACAACACCGCATTGTCAAGGCAAGCCAGATCATCAACACCGGCGTTGGTAGCAGGCAATACACGATAATTAATGGTCACCTCATCGGAGGAAACACATCCGCCTGTACCATCGCCCGATCCATCATCTATGGTCCAACGGAACACGTTGTCTCCCTGCCCCAAATTGTTCACCTGCGAATTAGGGCTGGTGCTGGCAGTGAAGTTTCCAGCACCGGATACCAAAGTCCAGCGCCCCCCACCGTCGCCCGCGCTGTTGGCCGATAGCGTAGCCGTACTCATGCAAACGGTTTGGTTAGTACCTGCCGCAGCCGTAGGAATATTTGACCGATTGATGGTCACAGATTTCTCCTTCACACAACCAAAGCCATCTTCATACCGATAGATGAAGGTATTAGCACCTACGTTCAAGGTAGTATTGGCTACTCGGGATGTACTAAGTTGGGTACCCCCACGATACCACCAGTACTGGACAACTCCAGATTGTGACTCGCCGGTTAGGGTGATTGCCGCCTCGCACTGATCTGCATAACTGCCAGGTTTGGGATCCGGTAGAAGCGTGGTGGGATTATTGACCGTAAATTGGGTCATAGACAAGTCGCCACAGTTACCGTTATTCACTCCAGAAATGATCCGGATAAAGGCCCAATAGGTACCGTTGGAAAGGCCACTAAAGACCCCGTTGCTGTTTTCGTCTACGAAGGTATTCGGGTCCAGATTGGTGTTGTTATTTCGTATTTCGTACCGGAAGGTTTCGCCAGCCGCAGGCGACCTGCTAGGGGTAATGGTCACTGTACCTCCTGATGCATCATCAAGACACTTTTTATTATTGACCACTACAGAAGCAATGCCAGGTGGCTTAGGCAGAAAGGTATAGGAATTCGTCACCTCATCGGTGGCAATACCAAGGCAGTTTCCACGTACGTATTTGAATCGAATGGGCTTTTGCAGGTAGGCGGCTGTATACCCGGGCAGGTCCGTCACCTTGAAACTACCGGAAGAGTTGAGTGAGGCATTAGGAGGCGAGAAGGATTGCCAAGAACCACCGCTGATAGAAAACTGCCAACTGGCAGTGTTAGTAAAAGGAGTAATGTTAAAACTGATGGATTCGTCCAAACACCGGTCCAAAGCAGAATTGGGCTGGGAGGTATAGCCTAATACGGGCTCTACTACAAAACTAACGGTAGCCCCACTACAGGTGGTGCTCATGGAGTAGGAGGTGCTCAAGCAAGTACCATACCCTAAATCACGCGTAGTGGTTTTCTCACAATCGATGTATACTTGATCATCAAATCCGTCGTATTCATACTCTCGCGTAAACGCCGACAACTGCGCGGGGCGGAAGTTGACCACCACATTGAAGTTTTGAACTTCGTTAAGGTCTACCCGCCCCAAAAATTTGGATGTACCTGATCCATTATTTACCGAGAGAATAAATTCACGCTCGTAGGAACAGGTAGACCCTGGCCCTGCGCAAGGATCGTCTCCACTGCCACCTCCCGAAATAGTGCCTCTTACCCGGTATTGCTGAGCGAGTGCGGCAGTCAAAGGCAGTAGAACTAAGAAGCCAAGAACAACTATTTTTTTCATCCTCAGTAAGCAATTTGGATAGGTTCGGACCAGTTGCTGAACTGCCCATTGGGTAGCACGCCCTTTACCCGATAGGTATACTGGGTATCGAGGGCTATTTGCCGGTCAATAAATTCTATTTCTCCGTTGGTCAAAGTCTGATACAGGGTGAGCGATTCGCCGGCTTTCGCCCGGTACACCCTTACTTCCTCCAACGATTGGGGATGCTCCCACCGCCATTGGATGGTAATTTCCTGCGCTTCACGGTCTACACGGTGGCTGATGCGGCCAAAGTCCAACGGTGGTGAGTAGTTGTACTGTGACACTACCGGTATAGCCGGTGGCGACTCCAGCCCTGCCGAATCTTTCGCTACCAAGGTATAGCGGTAAGGCTGGTAGGGCTCGGCCGCTGCGTCTAGGTAATAGGCAGAGTCCTGACGGCCCAAGGAGGCAATCACCACCCAACCTGCATCGCGCGGACCGCGGCGGTACAGCGTATGGGATAC
>DMST01000008.1:0-4273 GCA_003454975.1 Cytophagales bacterium
GACGGTACACAGGTCCTTGTTAGCCGCATCAAAGGTGAGCATACCGGGGGGCGGTACCGTGCGTTTCCAAAAGGTGTAGAGGCTGCGGCGGTAGAGCAGATCGCCCGTATCGGGTACGTACTTGCGTAGGTCTCCCCCACCCCCAATGGTCTCTGCCCACAAGCCTTCCGGCTGGTAGGGTTTCACGCTGGGCCCGCCGACTTCCTCGTTGAGCAGGCCGGAGGCCAGCAGGGCCTGGTCGCGAATCATCTCGGCATCCAGCCGAATCCGGGGCGAACGCGCCAGCAGGCGATTTTCTGGGTCGATTTCCTCCATCCGCGCATCCGTTTTGGCACTCTGCCGGAAGGTGGCCGACATCACCAGGTACTTCAGCATTGCCTTCGTATCCCAGCCTTCCCGCTGGTATTGCAAGGCCAGGTGGTCTAATAACTCCGGGTGCGACGGCAAGGCCCCTTGGTTCCCAAAGTCATAGGAAGTAGCCACAATGCCGCTACCAAACACCTGCTGCCACAGGCGGTTTACCGCTACCCGGGCCGTCAGCGGATTCTCCGCATCAAACAACCACTGGGCTAGTCCCAAGCGGTTGGCCGGGCGGTCACCGTAAGGCAGTATGCTCTCCGGAGTCGCCGGAGACACCGGGGTTGTGGGTGCGTCGTACTGGCCCCGCGCCAGAATGTACGCCTGCCGGGGCTGGGGCATCTCTTCCATCACCATCAGCTCCACCTGCGGTACCGAGTCGGGCATATTCACAAACGAGGCTACCGTGCTGATTTCTTCCTGCGTCAGCGTAATGAAGGGCTCCGGGGTAGTACCCACGGGCTCCATAAAACCGCGTTCGTTCACATTATTGAAGAAAGCAAACAGCTCAAAGAAGTTACTCTGACTTACCGGGTCGTACTTGTGGTCGTGGCAACGGGCACACTCCACCGTCAGCCCCATAAAGGCCGTCCCCACCACCTGCGCGCGGTCGGCCACGTATTCCGTTCGGAATTCCTCGGCAATGCTGCCCCCTTCGTAGGTGATCTTGTGGTTGCGGTTGAAGCCCGAAGCAATGATCTGTTCTAGCCCGGCATCGGGCAACAGATCTCCCGCCAGCTGCCAGGTCACAAACTCTTCATAGGGCAGGTTTTTGTCGTAGGCGTGGATCACCCAGTCGCGCCAGGGCCACATGAACCGCTCCGGGTCGTCTTGGTAGCCGTGGCTATCCGCGTAACGCGCCAGGTCCATCCAGATCTGTGCCATCCGTTCCGCATAGGCCGTGCTGGCGAGCAGGCGGTCTACCTCCCGTTCGTAGGCATCCGGTGCCGTATTCGCCTCGAAGCGGTTCAGATCCTCGGCCGTGGGCGGTAGCCCGGTAAGCACGTAGCTTACCCTGCGGAGTAGCTTCGTTTTGGGTGCTTCCGGTGAGCGAGTCAATCCCGTCCCCTCCAGGCCCTGCGCTACAAATCGGTCTATTTCATTCCGGGCCCAGTCTTGGCCTGTTTCGGGTATTTCTGCTTGTGTTGGAGGGATAAAAGACCAGTGCTTTTTGTAAGGAGCCCCCTGCGCAATCCACTGGGTCAAGACCTGCTTTTCGTAGTCGGTCAACACTAAGTTGGACTCCGGTGGGGGCATCAACTCATTCGCATCCGTCGCATAGATGCGCTGCACCAGCAAGCTGCTCACCGTATCGCCGGGTACTACCGCGAAGCGGTCCAGATGTTCCCCCAAGGCCATCAAGGCCCGCTCAGGCTCGTGCAAAGCCAGCCCAGCTTCCTGATTTCCCTTGTCAGGTCCGTGGCAGGCAAAGCACTTATCAGACAGAATGGGCTTGACGTGGAAATTGAAATCGACTAATTCAGGCACTTCCTCACTCAGCACCACCTCCGATTGTGCGGGTGTCTCGTTTGTCTTTTGGCAAGCAAAACCAAGCACTACCCCTACCGCAAAAAGGCATAACTTTTTCACACAGATAAATTAGAGGGTGGCCTTGGCATGTCCAAACCTTCTTTGTTGAAACACCTCAGGCGGGTTTTATTGGTGTCCTCCCCCTGACATGACCCCCTATGGACCCTTCGAGTCCTGCCTTCGGCACCTCAGGGCCCTCAGGGGCTAGCTCTCCTTGTAAACTCAGCTTTGCGGAGAAAACTATAATTTTCATCGCCTCCTGGCGAAAAGAGCAACTTTCAAGAAGCAGGTTATTTCCCAATTCCTCATCTTGGCTTTCGTACTACACCTAAGCAAAAAGAAATGAAGATAACCATCCTCAGTATTCCGGTATTGGATCAAGAAAAAGCCCTACAGTTCTACACCACCAAACTCGGCTTTCTCAAAAAGCTCGACAAAGCCCTAGATGGAGGGCACCGGTGGATAACCCTAGTATCTCCCGAGGTACAAGACGGAATAGAGCTGCTTTTGGAACCGGCCCCTCTCCATTTCGAACCCAGTAAGGTATACCAGGATGCGCTGTTTGCCGCAGGCATTCCCTGGACCCAATTTGACGTAGACGACGTGCAAGCGGAATACGACCGCCTGGTAGCGCTAGGGGTTGAGTTTAGCATGGAACCCAAGGAGATGGGCACTGTGAAAGCGACCGTGCTCAACGACACCGTGGGTAACTACATCCAGTTGGTAGAGTACCTTTAAGATTTTGGCCCACGCGGGCCTTCTTCACATCACAACCGCACCACCAGGGTAAGATTCCAGGTGCGGCGCAGGGCGGGGATGATGCCCGGCCCCGGATAGGCTACGGCCCTGCGAGTGAAGTAGAAAGCGTCTAGCAGGTTGTTGACGCTGCCTTCTAGGGCTACGGTATTCGTGAACTGGTACGAGGCAGAGAGGTCTACTACTTGGTAGGCCGGAATCACCCCAAACACGCCCTTGAAGGGCGTAACGGTATTGGCGGCATCGGAGAACTGCTGGCCCACGAAGGTACCCTGTAAGGAGGCACGCAAATCACGAAACCCGTAGGAAAGGCCCGTTTTGATGTTGTAATCCGGCAAGTCTTCCACCCGGTTGCCCACCCGCACCCCTGCCAGGGCCCGTGGGTTGATGCTCGTATACACACCCCGGTTGACGGAACCATTCACGAAGAGGCTCAATTTGTGCTCGGTAGGCCGGTTCAGGGCTTTGATCAGGTCTACCTCAGCAAAGAGCTCCACCCCAAAGATGTGGGCCGAACCGATGTTGGTACGCACCCGCAGCCCATCGTCAATCACCTCCCCTATTCTGTCGTTGTACAGCAAATAAAAGGCCGAAGCCTCAATGAAAAAGGGGCTGTACTGCAGTCGCCGAACACCCAGATCGAAGCTATATCCGCTCTCATCCTGGATGAGAGTGTCAACCAACTGCGTATTGGTTTGGATGCGCACGTCGGTAAAGTTGATGGCCCGGTAGTTGGCCGTAGCGTTGGCATAAATTTCGTACTCCTCCAGGATAGTTTTGGAAGCCCCCAAGCCATACAAGAAGATGGAGCGCTGGTTGCTGGTAGTATCGTAGGTGACCTGCTCTACGAAGTCACCAAAGCTATTGGTGCGGATAGTGCTGGTGAAAAAGCCCTCCGATTGGGTCTGCAGATGCTCGTACCGGACCCCAGGAATCAGGCTAAAGGTTGGGCTGAGCCGAATGATCTTTTCAACGAACAGGGCCGCATTCCAATTGGGGAAATCGAAGTCCGACCTCCGTCGATCCAGAAAGGCGGTATCTACGCGGGTAAAGTCCGGATCGGCACCGTCGGTACCGAAGCTTTGGCTAAAGTTGGTCACCCCACGGTAGAGCCGCGAGCCCACCAGCAGGGTGTTTTTGTAGTCATCAAATCCGCTGGGGTAGTTGAAAACCACTCGGGTTTCGTTGCCCAGGTTACGAAACTGTCCGTCGATCAGGTCTCGGTTCGACATCGGGTCCTCTACGTCGGGCGTTTCCAGCAACCCCAGGGAAGTACGCCCCGCATACAGGCCAAATGTACGGCTGTACACTTTTACCTGTGGGGCCAACTGGTACTCCACGGAGAAGTTGGCCAGGTTCCAGTTGACCCGAAACCAGTTGCGGGTGCGGTTGGAAAAAGCCGGGTCCTCCAAAAACATTTCGTCCGTAAGGCCGCCTGCCTGCTGGCTTAGGTAGTACATATGGGTATATTCAAACCCTAGCTGTAGCCTCTCAGAGGCCTGATATTGCAACGCAGTATATGCCCCTACCTGTCGGTATTGCGAGTTGGGGCGCCAACCGTCGCCCTGTTTGTACTGCCCGTAGGTGTAGTAGTTGAGCTTGCCCACCTGCCCGTGTAGGCTATTGAAGG
>DMST01000008.1:4359-9936 GCA_003454975.1 Cytophagales bacterium
GTGCGACTCAAAGCTGACGGGCTTCTCGGTACTGCCGCGCTTCATTTTGAAGTTGACCAAACCGCCGAACTGAGTGCCGTATTGCAGAGCACCAGCCCCGCGCACCACCTCTATCTGCTGTACGGCCTGCAAAGGCGTGGTGTAATAGCTCTCCGGATACCCCAGCGCATCGGCACTGATGTCATAGCCGTTCTGGCGGGTATTGAAATTAGAGGTACGTTTGGGGCTAAGGCCCCGCCCGCCAATGTCCAATTGCAAGCCTGCATTGTCACTCTCCCAAATGTTGAGGCTGGGTATTTTGCCAAAAGCCTGGCGGGCATTGTTAGTGGCTTTGTTGGCTACCAGCCGCTCCACGTTAATTACCTCGGTCTTTTTGCCCTCGTACAAGCCGCCAGCTTCTACCGAGCGCAACTGCCGGACACCAAAGGCGTCGGCCTCGCTTTCCACTACTACCTCCTCCAGATTTTGGATTTTCTCTACCACCCGGATGACCAGACTGGTATCTTGGTTGACGGTAAGGGCCAGCTGCTTGGGCTCTATTTGCAAACTGCGGATAACCAAAGTGATGGTGCCGGCCAAAACCCCGGTAAATACAAACGCACCCCGGGCATCGGTAATGGCAAAACTCCCGTCCGACAAGTTGACCGATGCATCAGCCACCGGAATACGGTCTTCGGTCTGTATCCTGCCTTGCAACTTGAAGGTAGTCTGGCCCCAGCTACACAAGGGCAGTACCCAACAGAAGATCAATATGGAGAGCAGTAAAGATCGCATCAAGGTATAAAGGGAAGTATCCAATTTTGTTTCATGGGCTGCGCAGCCGCATATACGTTCAGCGTATCGTTGGTATAGGGCTGGCTGCGCCTACCGTTGAGAGCCAGTCGGCTTTTTACGTATACCTCAGGGGCATATCCGTTTTGCTCCGCAAACGCATCGCCCACGTACTGGGCAAACTGCAATAGCATGTCTGGTTGGGAGCGCATCTGCTGCCGTTGAAAAGGTGTGAGGTAGGCCTCCTGCCGCACTTCATGCTGTCGGTGGGTGGCAGGGTCACGTAGGATCACGCTGGTATACCCGTTCTTCTCCATCAGCATAACCCGCCAGCTAAAGCGGTAGCCCTGCTCGTGCCAGAACAGATTGCCAGGAAAGGCCAGGTACCGCAGGGGCAGGCATAACTGCACGGCCAGATAAAGCCCCAAACCGTAGGTAATGAGTTTTTGTCGGGCCAAAGGAGTAGTTTTTGCGGTAGGCCCATCCGAAGCAAATGAGCTTCCGGGAAGCCAACTCAGTACTCGCTGGTGCCAACCTTCGGAAAAGAAGATAAGAGTGCCGCAGATCATGATGGCCGGGAACATGCCGATGCGCGGAAACAGTACATAGGTGAGCAGGTGGAAAGCCAATACGGCTACGTAGGCCAACCCTCGGGACTTACGCCACCACAGAAAGAGCCAGATGGTGAGGTCATACAAGCACCCCAGCCAGCTAAAGAGCAGGGCCACTTCCTTCAGATGCAGCCAGGGGCCCAGGAGGGGCAACTGGTACTTGCCCGGGAGCCAGGTGGCCAGGGGTTGACCCCGCAGCAGCCAGTCGGGGTTTACCTTGGCCAGCCCCGCGAAGAAATACACCACCGAAAGCTGCACTTGAAAGATGAGAATACACCAGCGAGCACACTGGGTGGAACGAAGGTGGGGAAAGAGCCAGGCATCTACTGAATAGGCCCGGTGGGCAGGCACTACGGCAAGCCAAAAGGTGAGCAGGGTCACCAGATAATAGTGGTTGAGGTAGTAGGTTTTGTCTAGCAGCTCTACGTACAAAAACAGCGCGAAAAACAGCGCCGTGCTCACCCGGTAGAACAAACCGAGGGTGATACCCAGAGCAGCCAGCGCTAGTAACCCAAACACCCAGTACATACCTACGCCGGGTAATGGCTCTAGCCAGGAGAAAAATCCAAAATGGTAGGTAGGGGTGATGTACAGCTCGGCAATCCAGCCCTTCTGCCAAGTACGCAGGGTACTGTACAACAGCAGTACACCCAACGCAATGCGGAGGGTGACCAAAGGGGCAACGGATACTTGCCGGAATAAAAAATCTTGGGCTTTAGTAGAAAACCCCGTCATAGGCATACAGCACGAAAAGGCACCGGGGCACGGTGCCTTTTGTTAGTTAACAACAAAGTTAGTAATCAATCGCCATCGTTCGCTCCATCTGCGTCCTGAACGTTTAGCGTAGAAAACAGATCGGATTTGTAGAGCGTCACCAAGGCTGGTATGCCTTGGTACAAGGTATCGTCTCCGGAGATGGAACTCCGGCCGTCTATCAGGCTATAAATGGCCGCAAATTGCGCTTTGACGTCTTCATCTACCGCGGTTTGTTCGAAAGATGCCAACACATCATCGTATCCCTGGGCATCCGTTCCGGCCGAGTTCTCGCCCAGGTACAGATCCTCCATTTCCTCAATGGAAGCCCGCAGCAAAGCCAGCGTAAAATCCTCGTTGCCTTCGGCTAACGCCTGGTAGTATCCTTCTATCAGCGTAGGATCGGCTTCTATGGGCGTATCGTTAGGCCCCAAACGGCCGATGGGTATACCCACCTTGTTTTCCCGTATGTGTACCTCGTAGTACACCATAGTCTCATTGAGCTGGGTGCTCACGGAGCTACCCAGTGCCGTACCGCCATTGTTTACGAAGTTGGTTTGCAGGCTGCCCGTCCATTGCTCTACCAGCATATCAGCTCGGTCGTCNNNNGTCGTCGATACTGGTAACCAGCGCCTGTAAGTAGGCCACCCGCTTGGCGTCCGTGATGAAATAAGTCACCACATCCTCAGGGCCATACAGCAGGTAGTCCAGCACCGGATATCCGTTAGCCCGTTCTTGGGCCGAGGTGGAGAAGTTGTACGATTCCGACTCGATCAGGCTAGCCAACAGATCCAGATCTACCGGATACAGGTTGGTATTGGGCACCAGACCGGAGTTGGCCGTAGCGTAGTAGTTGTGCACCGCCACTGCCTGGTACGCCAGGTAAGCGCTGGCGTAGGCAGTCCGAAGCGTAGTGAGGTTTGCCTCATCCGTAGAGGAGGCAAACCCGTTGACAGCATCCAACAAAGCGCCCGTTTGCGCCTGATATTCCCGCATGGTGGGGATAATCACTTCCTCTACCTGATTGGAAAGGAGACTAGTAAAATCCGTCTCGGTGACCTCGTCACCACCCCCACCTGTATCGCAGGAGGAGATCAGAAGGGTGGCTACTACAGCCACCACTCCTAGTTTTAGACCTTTCCAGTTTCTTTTCATTCTGCTCTGCATGCCGTCTCTGTTGGGTTATGTTTTAGAAAGGAATCTCACCGAATCCGGGGAAGGATTGCGCCAATGCATCCTTGGCCGCTTGCATCTGCGCATCGGTTACCTCCCAGAGGTTGATGTCGTAGATGCCACCCAACGAAGAGTCTGAGCTAGACCATCCCAATTCTATCAGGACATCGTGCGCCTCTGCCGCTGAACACAGACCTTCGGAGTTGAATGACAATGAATAGATAAAGGCCAGCGCTTCGGATAGGTGGTGAATTTTGTCTTCATCCGTAATATCCGCGATGGCATCATTCAGGTAGTGAAAAGCTGCGGCTGCGATGCCCGCCTCGGTATACAATTTGATGTCGGCACGGGCCGCTTCGTAGTACTCCTCGTTGGTGGTTTCGTCATTCGGGCCAAAGCCCTCGCCTGCCTTCAGTACCGAACGGCCGAAGATGAAGGCATCCATGAGTTTTTCCGCCAAGTTGATGCTAAGGGCATCCTCGGTTTCGTCGCTAAAATCGAAGGTGTAGTTGGCGATGAAAGAACCGTCACCATTGGACGTATTAGAAGGGTTCGGGTACGTCAATCCGTTAGCGCCGAGGTAACCAAATACTTCGTCGAAGCGATGCTGCCGGTCAGTACCGTTGCTGGCATAGTCCGAACCGGCGGCCGACTCGTTGTTACCCAACTCATTTTCAGCACCGGCTTGCGTAGGCCGCAGGTAGTCGTCTACCATTTGGTCGTACATCATGGCACCGTACAGGCCTTTTTCCAAAATCTGGATGTACTCCAAACCGTTAGCACTTACGTGGCGCTTGGTAGTACCCGTAGTGATCATACCCGCTACGCCATTAGAAGCGGTTACGGTGTAGTTGGCTTGGCTTGACATGGTTAAGCTGTCGGCCAACTCTCCAAAACGGTCGGCTACGGAAGTATCACCGTTATCGAAGTTCAGTTCGTCAATCTTAGTCCGGATATCAGAATTACCCTGTGCATCGGGGCTGGCAAACATATTGCGGTCGGTATTTTCCAGAGCGGCCCGCAAATCCCAAACGATGGGTTCGTTCCGCGAAGAGTCCACGATCTCTTGCAGCTGGGCAATCCGGCGTTTTTGGCCGTTGTAGGCTCCAGGAGCGAAGGGCTCACTGTCAACATCATAGTCCGTAGGAATGGTGAAATCACCAAGATCCACCTCGCCCAGGGCATCAACACTGCTAGCTAGGAATCCTGTTTCAGGCCCATCAGGAACCTCTGTTCCGTCGCAACTCATCAAAACGGCTCCTAAAGCCAGGCAGGTAAGGGCACCTGTCAATTTCATATCTTAAATCTCTTTAGTAGGATCAATTACGAAGGCAGGACGTCACTGCTTTGTACTGGCGGCGAAGGTAATCAACAATTTTTATTTAGATTCAATCCAAATACAATCTTCCTAGAATACTTAGAAAAATCCAATTGGAACACACTTAGATGTAATTTTCCTGGAAAATAAGGGAATTGATCCCCTGGAAATACAGTAGGGAAGTGAAGCAGGCTCTTGCCATGAAGCTATCCAGCCATATCCCGATACCCCTCGGATTGGAAACGATTCAGACTGAACTAGCCCTACAAAGTGACACCATACACCAAGAGAATTTGGGTTACCCTATCGGGCTCTCTCGGTTCTCAATCCAGAAGACTACCCTGAACTACTGTTTCTATAAGGAAAAAGAGAAACGCGCGAGTAGCGCAGCAGGGGGAGCGTATAGCTTACTACGCGGAAGCTTCCCTTACGAGTTATACGGAGCTAACTACACCATTACCAGAAAACTTGAACGATGACTGATCAACCCAGAATAGGCGATCTGGCTAGCCAAAAAATCCGCCCGCCCCGCGGTCAGTTTTATACCTGTTATGCCTACGCGTCTATATCTGAAAATCGATGGTGAGCTCTACCGCCTCCTCACCGTCCGCGTAGCCCCAGTAAGCAGGATAGTACCCATGACCCCAGCCCGTGGAGAACATCATCACATTTAATCCCTGCGTTACATCCACCACGTGGTTATTCCAGTCGCCATAGGCATGCGAGTACGGATGAGACCCGGAATACGTCTCGAATTCACCAGCCAGCACCTGCTGGAAATAGTTAGCCCCCTTGGGCTGTTCCCAGTACCAATCGTCTACCTGCTTAAGGTACCGGCGATGGGTGGCGGCATCCATAAAGCAACCCAGCCCGGCGTCGGCGTGGAAACCCTCGTGGGCCTTACCCTGCTTGGTAAGCAGCTTATCCAGCGGGGCCTCCTCCGTGATGGCC
>DMST01000167.1:0-174 GCA_003454975.1 Cytophagales bacterium
GCACAGGTATCCAGATTGAGAGCAAGTACCATTGCGGGGTCTGAGGAGGGAGGAGCTACAAAGAATTCGTAAGCCCCTACATCTACACCATTGCCCATGATGCGTGCATTTCCGGCTAGGTCGGTAGTAAGCCCACCTACCTGGCTGGCATCTCCTGCATCTATGGCGGGGCTG
>DMST01000167.1:229-4868 GCA_003454975.1 Cytophagales bacterium
AGGTTCTCCAATAAAGTGAAGTCAAAAGCCAGAGTGTCTGTAAAATACCCGCTGTCTTTCAGTACCATTTGGTTCCCCACGGCGATGACTCGACTATCGTCAGTGCTGGGCCAGATATTTCGGTCTTCACCGTTCTCATCCCGATTGGCTACTACTAGAGAGTTGAAAACTTGAAGTGAACCTGCATCGGACTTAATGGCTGCGTTGCCTACAGAAGTACCGGGCTGGTTATGGGCGATGGTACCGTGCCGCACAACCACCGTAGGTTGGTACCCTTCGTTGGTAGGCAAGCCGTAGATCATTTGGTCCCCTCTGTTATCCGTTATCAGGCAATTTTCCAGGGTAAGCCTAGAGCCTGCAGCATAGAACAAGCTTGCGGTATTGGTGATGTTCCGTTGAACGATGCAATTTTTGAAGGTAGCCTCGGTGCTAGGGTACAGCCCCTCGTAGATGCTAGAGAAGAAACTGGTGCTGCGGATGAAACTGGAATTGGTAGCTATGAATCGGGTGGCTACCTGAGTGGTATCTGCATAGGGGCTGGGTCTCATAGAAAATAGAATTCCCCGCATGTCATCAAATTCACAGGATTCTACCTCCACCAGGCCGTTAGCATTGAACTCAAAGGAACGGCGGGCGCTGTTGAGGGTGTTGAAGCGGGTAAATCTAAGGTGGCGCAGGCGCAAGGTGTAGTCCTGAGAGCGCACGATGATTTTACCCAGATTGACGGTCCCTTGCAAGGCAATATCCCTTTGACCATCATTATCAACGTCCCCATCTATCGTCAGAGAACCTGTAGTTTGAACAATAGAAGCGTTGAAAGGAATTTCCTGGCCTGCTAGCGACGGATCAAAGGTAATGATGAAATCACCCGGCTGCCCGTTGATCGTTTCAAAGACGTCGTGTAAGCTCCCGGCTCCTTCACTTAGGGTGTTGGTTACGGTAAGGCGACCTACGGACGATTCATACGCGCCCAGGTCAGGAGCAGTACCTGCTGTGGGGCGGGTATTTCCGGCCAGATCGGTGGTGAGTGCACTAGCAAATGCACCGTCCCCAGCATCCAATCCGGGGCTGTTGGGGGCTAGCGTGTAGTCTCTGGTACCTGGGTTTGTGAAATAGCCCTGGAGACTTTCTCCAATAGTGGTGTTGGTATTAACCAAATTTCCAAAGGCTCCTTCGTGGGTATTTCGAGCTGCACCCTGGGCACTTCGGTTAGACAGGATCAGGCTGTTTTCCATATCAACCGAACCGAACAGGGCGGTCACCATCCCTTGACTGGCATCGGTGCCAAGGGTGTTGTTGGCTAGGGTAGCATACGAAACACTTACTTGAGAACTAGAATGAGCATCGCCGTCGGCCACCACTCCCCGGGCTATTTGGTTGCCGGCCAGGAGAGCGTTTTGTACCATCAGAGTTCCGGCTTTGGCCAAGAAGAGGTCGGCTGCGGGGGCGGTGTTGTTCATGGCCGTAATGCCGGTGAAGGTAGCCGTGATACCCGCTCCGTCACCTTCGTAAATTACTGTGTTGGTGCCGGTGTTGCCCTCAAAAGTGGCGTCTTGGGCTTGCAGAGTGATCACTCGGGAAGGATGAACCAGGTGAAACCAAGTGCCATCTGTATTGGTAAATCCGCACCCTACTACGTTGAGTTTACCCTGGGTATTGAGGCGGAACACCTGAGGAGCTAACGAATCAGTAGTGATGCTATCGAAGTTTACGTACTCCAGGGTAAGTATGATGTCTCGGGTGGAACTGGTGATTCCGGTAATGGCTCCTTGGCTGGCTAGGGTCACGTCGGCCGTCCGGTCTCCGTTAATGTCGCCCAGCAGGGTTAGTGAACCCGTGAGGTTGATCTTTCTCTGGAAGGGAATTGTATGACCGGCGACGCCCGGATCAAAGTTGATAAAGTGGTTGCCGGTAGTTTCATCTACCGAATCCAGAATGGCATTCAAACTCCCGCTGCCGGAAGTCGCATTGTTGGTTACGGTGTAGTAGTATGTGGTGGTAGTTGGGGCTCCTTGTCGCTCCAATGCTCCCGCATCGGTGCCAAAACCGTAGTTGGGTCGTGGATTACCATCCAAGTCGATCGTGAAATCGCCGATACGGGAAAAAAGGCCGGCATCAATGGCGGGGCTTCCTTTGGCCAGGGTGAAATCTCCGTTGGATGGATTGTTAAAATACCCGGACCGGTCAGGATTAAAGATGGTTCCTGTTGGAGTGTAGCTGCTCTCTACGGATACGTAAATCTCAGGACCAATACGCCCAATGGAGCTGTAGGTATTGCCAATGATGAGGCTGTTATCTGCTTGTAGGTTAGCGGACCGGAGAATGAACACTCCTTCCTCATTGCCGAAGGAACTCTGGATGGTATTGTTGGCTACGGTAACGTGGCGCAAGTAGATATCTGCTGGCTTTGGGCTGAGGTCCCGCTGGGCAATTAGCATGGTAGACAATAGATTGTCGTGCACCAAGGAGTTCTCCAAGGACAGCGATCCGCCCCAAACATTAAAGAGGTATCGGAAAGCAGTGGGGAAATTAAATCCGTAGATGTCACAACCCGAAAAACGAACACTGACGGAATCGCCGATGGCCAGGAGTACACTGGCATCGCGAGGTGTCCCCTGGTTGCCGATATTACAATTCTCTACTGAAACATCGGCCTTAGCTTGCCTATCGACTACCTGAAATAGGGTGCCGGTAAAGTTTTGGAAGGTGCAGTTTCTAACGGAAAGACTTCCTTGCTCACCGACCTCGATCAGGAAGCTATTGGATCCTTTTGGGGCAATGTCCGCCACAATGATACTTTGCAGCTCCACATGGGCTCCCGTTCCCATAGAAAGCAATCCCACCGCTTGGTCTTGTCCATCTAGCGTAATATCAGCTACATCATCGCCATCAGTATCCCCATCTATGATCAGGGTATCCACTACATTACTCAGGCTTACGTTGTAGGGGATGGACTGACCCTGTAGCCCTGAGGCGAAGGTAATCCGGTGTGCTCCCGGTTGCCCGTCAATGGCTAGTAGTGCTTCGTTTAGGCTACCTGCTCCACTATCTGCGGCAGTAGTGACCACAAAGTCCGTAAAGTTTTGGAAGGAAAAGGCCTTGGAACCAAGCCCCAAAGAGAATAGAAGAAGTATAGCACGCAGGTAAAGGCCCGATATCTGGTTGGTCATAGTTTTGAGAATTTTTTATGGAGAAACAATATTTTTTATTGTCATAAAACGATACTATAAAAGTAATACAGCAGGTCTGCTTTAGCAAGTACTCTGAATGTGCTCACAGCCCCTGAAAGGGCTAAAAAAAGAGGCAGCCCCAGGGCTGCCTCTCACCGTTATTCAATACACCTCAATTAATTATCGTATCTGTAGTGTTTTCGCTTGCCGCATTTCAGCATTTACTAGCGTAATAAGGTATAGGCCGGCTTTGGCATTCCGTAGTCCGCCGATCTGCATTTCAAAGGTTCCCGCCTCCAACTTTTGAGAATACACCACCTGACCCAACGTGTTGGTAATCAGGATGGTGGTCTCTGAAGTGAAAGGCGATTCAGCCCGCAGTGTTATGGCACCTTCACTAGGATTGGGATATACTTCCCAGCTAGTGGCGAGTACCAACTCCTCCGCTTCCAATGCCGGGCGGGCACCCGGGCAGTTGGTGCTGTTCTGAACTAAGCCTGCCAGTTCGCTGATTTCAAATGCGGTGAGTGCTTGGCCGTAGAGCTGTACTTCGTCCAAGGACCCGGTGAAGAACCGGTTTTTGCCGGAACGGCCCCCCAGCCATACGTCTGTGCCGGAGTTGGGGATGATAGCCCCCGGTAAGTTTCTCCACTGGACTACCTCGGCCCCGTCTATATAGCCCGTCACGGTGCCTTGCCCGTAGGTAAATGCCAAGTGGTGCCAGCTGCCGTCGGCAATGTTGGTGTTGAGACGCAGTGGGAAAGGAACGGTCACGCCAGTACCCAGACCCAACTCGGGCTGACCGTCCAGTAGGGAGATGGCGTACGACCAGTTGCTACCGTTGTAGTTGTCGATAGCAATTACCCTGCGGCCGTTAGCTTGGGTAGTGTTTACCCAGGCGGCAAATGTGAAGCCCGTGCTGAAATCCAGGCTGGCATCACTGCCAAGGTTCACGTAGTCGTTGCCGTCGAAGGTCATTCCCGTACCATCGTAGCCCGTGCCAAAGCTTGCACCTACCAGCGTTCCGTCATTAGATCCTGATCCATCAAAGGTGGTAGATCCACTGCATTCGCTGAAGCTGTATTGCGCTGCCGCGGTGGGTAAGCAAACGGTAGGGGAGAAGGTGAGTCTTGTAGCCTCGCCATTGGCCTCCTGGGGAGTAAGGGCGTAATTAAAGATACGCACCTCGTCCAGCTTGCCCGCAAACCCCCGCGTATTATCACCACGCTGACCCAGTATATGGAAGCCTGGGTTGAAGTTGAGTTGACCTGCCAGGCCACTTTGCTCTTTTACCAAGGCCCCGTTTAGGTATATCCGGGCGGTGCCGTTAGCGTAGGTAGCTACCAGTTGGCTCCAGGTATGAAGGGGGAGTAGGGTATCGGCTTTGATCCAGAAGGCATTATTCAAGCCTCCCAGATAGAAGGCGGGTTCGCCAAACTCCAAGGCCAAAATAGAAGAAACAGGAGCAG
>DMST01000167.1:4939-24029 GCA_003454975.1 Cytophagales bacterium
CTCCCAGCGCTTATTGTTGCGGGTAGGATACACCCACAGGCTATAGCTGAGCCCATCGCCTACGGTGAGAGCGTAGGTTGAGTCAAACAGCGCTACCTGATCGTCCATCCCATCAAATTGCAGGCCTTGTCCTTGGTAGCCTTCCTTTCGGGTAGTGCCGCCCAGCAAGTTACCTATGCTTTCTCCTGAGGTAGCATCGGTCACAGTAGCGCCGCCACACGTGTCCAAAGAAAGACTAACTGCCAACATAGGATCTATTAACTTTTCGAAGGCGCCCGCATCGGGAAGTCCCTGCGGACGGATGTTTCCTGCCAGGTCGGTGGTGAGCCCGCCAATGAAGGTCGGGTCTCCCGCATCAACGGCCGGGCTGTTAGTAGCCAACGTATAGTCTCCTCCGGCCTCATCTGTAAAGAAGCCGTCATTCACTTGGTTGGCAATGGTTCCGTTCGTTAGCGCATTGCCAGCTATAGACAAATCTCTTGAAACTCCGTCTGCAGAAGTGTTGCCGACAATGAGGGAATTGAAAATGCCCACTTTGCCATCTCTCACGGACACCGCATGAATGTCATCTCGTATAGAAGGGGTGTTGTTGGTAATGGTGGTATGCCGGATGATCAACTCCGAGGTATCCGTATTCACCGTACCGTAGTAGTCAATCGCCCAGTTGGTATTGTTATCGGTGATCAGGCAATTTTCAAACTCGGCCGAAGAACCTGACAAATAAATGAGCCTACGAACACCATTTGGTGAGTTGCCTTGTATGATGCAGTTTTTGAAGTAGGCTTTGGTTTGAGGCGATATTGTAAACAGTACACCGGAAAAATCGTCTCTGGTATTGGAGATAAAACGGGTGTTGGAGATATCAAAAATTAAGGAGTCCTGAGTGGCGGTAGTGCCGGTAATAATGGTGCGCGAAATGTTTCTGAATTCGCAGCCCACAATGGTCACTTTGCCGCTCACCTGAGCCTGTATGGCCGAGCTTTGGAAGGGCCGAAGGCCTTTCACCACGAGATGCCTTAGCTCTAACTCAGATCCGGCAGTGAACAAATCAAAATACCCTGAGCTGGCGCCGTTTTTTAACGATATGTCCGCCACTTGGTCGCCGTCTACATCACCGTCTACCGTTACCTTTCCTTCCCCTACCCACAATTCAGTCAAGAAGGGTACGTCTGATCCCTTAAGAACAGGATCGAACCGAATGAGGAAGTCTCCTGGTTGCCCACGCACCTGATTGATGACATCTGTCAGGCTACCTGGGCCACTGTTTTGGATGTTGGTTACCCAAAAAGTAGCTTCCAGAGACTCATACGCTCCTGCGTCCGGCGCGGTACTTACCGTAGGTCGGTCATTTCCGGCCAGATCTTCCGTAAGGTCGCCAATCAACGTTTCCAGGCCTACATTCTTCGCCGGGCTTTCACTTGCCAAACGGTAGTCTTGGTTACCAGCGTCTTTAAAATACCCGGTGATGTCGTCTGCCACTACAGAACCGGTAGTAAGCAAAGTACCGTAAGCAGCCCCTACAAAAGTATTTCGCACGGTACCGCCTTGGTCTTTATTGCCTACCACCAGGCTGTTTTCCAGGGATACTATGCCGCTTAGTGATACCACCATGCCTAAGCCAGAACTTCCTGGAATCGTGTTATTGGCTATCGTGGTATGAATTATCTTAGAAGAAGGAACAATGGTAACGTTGGCGCTGGTAGAAGAAATACCACGTCCTACCAGATTGTCCGTAATCAAGGAGTTCTTCACAATAATATCGGAAGTAATGGCATAGAAAAGGCGCGAAGAACCGACGGAGGAAACGTTGTTCTGGGCGATGCAATTGGTGAACGTGGCCGTGATGTTCTCTCCATTGCCTAGGTAAGCCATCGCGTAATCGTCCGAATTTCCTTCGAATCGCAAGTCATTGGCCGTCAGCGTAATTACGTCCGTAGGATGGTTGAGTAGCAGCCAGGTGTCTGGGCTGTTTAGAAAGTCACAACCATCAATTCTCACCTCGCCCTGGTGATTAAAGGTTATCACCTGCGGACCATTTTGACTGCCTCTGAAGCTGTCAAACACCAGATTATAGAGTTCTAGTAGCAAGCCAGAGGTAGCAGTGGTGATTCCTGCCGGCTGTCCATTAGAGGTGAGGGTAATGTCACTTTCACCATCTCCATTCAGATCTCCTTCTATAAACAGGTTACCATTCAAGAATAGGTCCCGGTTCCAGGGAATGGTCTGCCCAATCAAACCCGGGTCGAAGGTGATGAAGTGGCTGCCCGTTTGTTGATGGATCTGATCGAGAATATTATTGAGGCTACCGGCTCCAGAGGCTAAAGTATTGGTAACAGTATATACGGCAGGTGCCGCCAACACTTGCTTTTCAAAAGCCCCAACATCGGGTAGCAATCCATTACTGGGTCGTGTATTTCCCAATAAGTCAGTAGTGAGTCCGTCTATCAAGGCAAAACTTCCCGTGTCTATTGCCGGGCTATTGTCTGCCAGGGTGTAGTCATCATTATTGAAGTCTGTGAAGTAACCGGGCGCCGAATTAATCGCGATGGAGTTGTTGAGCGTAATGCTCCCTCCTTCCTGATTATCATAAAAGTTGGCGAAGGTACTAGATACCGTAGGGTTGGCCGCGATGAGTGAGTTGTTGATGATCACTCGGGCTAACCCAACACCAATTACCCCGCTGGGCCCACTGTAAGGGCTTGATGGTTCCGTTATCTCGTTGTTTGCAATGGTTACGTGGGTCAGGGTTACCTCCGCGTCTTCTCCGTTGAGACCTTCGGCGTATATGATGAAAGATTCCTGGTTATCATAGATGAGCGAATTGCGCAGGTGCAAGAATCCTTCCCGCTGGTAGAACATCACCCCTGGGTAATAGTCGGGACGGTTGTTTCCTTGTACGGTAACGTTCGTAAAGGTGGCCTGCACACCCTCTCCAAATCCCTCGTAAAGGGAAGGTTCCAGATTGCTAGCGTTGCCAAACGGGGTGTTGTTTACGGTAAGCGTCACGGAACCGCCGTTGGAGAACAACCGGAACCAGGAGCCCTCATTGTTTTCCAGAATACAGTCCTCTACCAATATGCTGGCTGCCGTATTGAACCGAAAAGTATAGGGAAATACGGCCCACTGGTGAACGTTCGATATCCGCACGCTGCGGAGTTCCAGGTATGCGTTTAGCGAATGATTATGGATACCTGCCCGGTCCTGGCCACCATCCAAGGTGACATCCGGTATTTTGTCTCCATCTATGTCTCCGTTTATCACCAGCGTATCTACCAGATTATTCATCAGTACATTGTACGGAATCGTCTGCGCTTTAAGGCTGGGATCAAAAGTGATTCGGTATGCACCTGCTTGCCCATCAATGGCAGTAAGTGCCTCATGTAAACTACCCGCACCGCTGCTGTCGGTGTTGGTAATAACGTAGTCCGTAAAATTTTGGAATCCAAAAGTGGTGCTCGCTGAGCACAACAATAGCAAGAGGGGAAGCCAAATTCGGCCTCCAGGTGTAGAGATGTTCATGGAATTGAGAAGTCTATTTTGCCTAACCTACCTATCTACAAAAAGTAGAAGATTGTAAGACATAAATTTCCTTCTCTTACCCTCAGTGGACAAGTCCCCCAGTTTGGTATTTATGGTACGGATTGGCTGTTTTGTTGATACTACACTGCCAGGTATTCGGAATATACCCAATTTTTAACTGCTTATGCAACAATGATTTATTGCGATGATAAAAGCGGTTGTCTACACTGATCTATTCATCACCGTTTCACCAAATCCACCCATAATTCCGGAGAATGAATAACCTGCTTTTCAGACAATGCTCAACTGGTCCAAGGCTTCTTCTTCCGTAGTGAAATATCGGAACTTCATGCCAAAAACCTTGGAGACTACTCCTTGCATCATTTTGGTGAGTGAGGAAGCGAATACACTGCGAGACTTGATGATGTACATTTCGTCTATTTGGGACGACAATGCTTTTACCTCTGGCCTACGCAAGAATTTGGTTGTAAGCCAGATGCGGGCTTTGGTAGGAATACTTTTAAGCTGGGTTTCGTTTACCATCATGATTTTTATGCCATATTCCTTGGCCAGCTTGGTAACCTTGATATGCGTGGCAATGAAATCCTCTTCGGTTACATCCCCGAAGGGCATCATCATAAGAGCTTGTTGTTCAGGGAAATAAAAAAGCTTGTGCCCCAAAGAGGAATAAACCTCCTCCTTTTGTATCGTAGCCGTTTCCATTGTTTTGGATGTTTTCTTACATCAAAGGTACTCGTTATTTGTTGCAACGAGTAATCAAACCAGACAGGAAAAGCCAAGGCTATACGCCTCATCGATTAATCATACTAATCCTTCTATGAATTATAGATTGGGTTATAATCTTTTTCTAAAGGAAATATGCTGCCGGAAGAGGAATTCGGCTGACTACTGGAATTTATTGCTGGCGACTGCCGGGCCAGGTAGGGGCTATTCAGGCCTTTGTA
Source organism: Cytophagales bacterium (assembly GCA_003454975.1). GTDB lineage: Bacteria > Bacteroidota > Bacteroidia > Cytophagales > Cyclobacteriaceae > DMST01. Next base: position 9,424 of record DMST01000167.1, read on the forward strand.
TTATGGGATAGAAACCTGATAAGCCCGCAGCGAATGCTGGTTAAAGGTAGCTACTACTGCCAATTTTAGCTCTGGTATATAGGTCACATCGGCGGCTCCTACCCCTTCTCCCATATCGGAAAGCGCCAAACATACAGATTGGTTATCACCTACTGTATGTACTTCACCGCCCCAACTGCTTACCCAATAGGCGCCTTGCTCTAGGGCAAATACCCCGTCTGCCTGCGGAATGCCCGTACCCAGAATGATAATGGTACCCGCTTCCAGATCTATAAAGCAGAGATCCTGGGGTGTCCATTGGGACATAAGTAGGCCGCCTTGATGAGCCACCAGTCCGTTGGGCGAGTTTACCTCCAGTGGTAGCTGGGTTACGGTTTCGCCGTCGATGGCGAACAGGGCATTGCCCCCGGTGTCGGAGGTGTACACAATACCTTCAGGTGAAACGGTTACGTCATTGAGGGCCTTAGCTTCGGGGATGGGGATCGTTTTCACCAAAGTGCCTTCCGTGATGTCTATGATATGAACACGATCTATGTCCGTAGTGTATAGCTTACCCTCGTGTACCCAAAGACCGGTGGGTGCGTCCAGGCCACTTACCCAGTTGCGCTCCACAATTTCGCCCGTTACGGACACCTTGCTGATAGAGCCTTGCCCGTCCTTATCCAGGAAATGGCCTTCTATGTTGGCCGTATACAGGTAGCCCGATTGGGCATCGTAGTACACCGATTCTACGGTGTTCAGTATCGTGTCCGTTTCCCAAGTAAGGGCCCAGTGAGGTTCGGTAGAAAGTCCTGTATTGGTGGGTGCATATAGTGCCAATAGGCACGGAAAAAGCCATAGGATGTGTGCGGCCATCTGTTCTGCTGTTGTGTGAAAAGATGGCCGAAAGTAGCCTTCCAGGTAGGCGTAGGAGTCCTGAAACACAAAATCGAACTTCTTTTTTGTAGTTCGGTCGCTTGGTCTGGCAACTATAGTGCCCAGTACATCATACGTGCCGCGATGGGGGGTATCGGTGATTGACCTGACCCTACGGTCATGGCGATGACCAAGGTCCTTCAGAAGTTGACCTGATTCTCCGTTGGTATGCCGCCGGGGTCTCACCCGTTTGTTTTTTGAAGGCCGCAAAGAAGGTAGACTTGCTTTGGTAGCCTACCTCATAGCCTACACCTTCCACGGTGAGCTGAGGCTTCTCCCGCAGCAGCAGTTGTGCCTCCTCAATCCGCAGCTTATTCAGGTATTCCCGAAAGTTGACACCGTGTTGGGTGTTGATCCACTGCGAAACTTTGGTGGAGGGAACACCCAGTTCATTGGCTAGCTGAGCCAGTGTGTACCCTGCTTCCAGATGGCGCTTTTCTACTTGTATGAGTTGCTGCAATTCTTGCTCCAGTTGCTGACTTGCAGCATTATGCAGGGGCGGATCTTTGGGTGGGGTATACCATACCTTACGGACCTGCTTACTTCGCGTAAAGCCCAGTACGGCTGTGGCATAGAACAGTACACTGGCAATCACCGGGCCGAGGACATAGCTGACATACAGAGAAACCACAAAGCCTAAGCATACTGCTACCGTCATAACCCAGGCAAAAAAAAACCTGGTTTCAGGAGCAGAAATACGTAGGGTAGGGGAGAGAACCCGCTTTAGGGTAGACCAAAGCTGTAGCCCAGTGGCCACTAGATAGAAGGTGACCAAGGCATGTAGCGTGTAGCGAACGTAATAGTCCCAGATAGCTGGATGATTGGGGAAGCTATAGGTCAGGCCCAAACCCAAAATCAAGATCGCGTGGAATAGGAGATAGCCTCGTTGCCGCACCCAAACCTCGCTTGGGACCTTAGAAAGCGTTACCCGTACATAGGCCCAAAGGGTGGGGCCAATGAGGTAGTGAGCCGAAAGCCCTACCTGTACCCAAGCCCAAGGGATTCGTCCTTCAAAGAAGTACACGCACGATACCCCCACCCGGATGAGGAAGAGGCCTAGAAGAAGCAGGCCTAGCTGGGTAGTGAGTTGGCGGAGCTTGCCGCGTACCAAATGGTAGAGCAGAAATAGGACTCCGTTTACCCAACCAATAGCGCTCAGCAAGAATAGCAATAGATATTCCATATGAATCAGCTAGCCGAAGGTACTACTTCCTGAAATTGAATCAGTAGGTGTCCTCAGGTCTTCGTTTGAAAAAAGGAGATTCCTTTCAACGTTTAACTGCACGAATTGGGTGTAGTATGGAATGGCATTGTTCCCTTGGCCATGTTAAGTTTTTCCGTCCCTTTCCGGCTTAGATATTGGTACCGTATTTTTTTTATCGGAAATTTACAGTGACTCTTAACCGAATATAATCTCTATGAAAAAACGCTACATTCTCACCGGGCTATGGATGCTCTTTGCTTTGGTTGCTTCAGCATCTGCTGCGCATCCTTCTTCTCTCGGAAGAAACCCAGGGAATATCTCCCCATCGTCCACATTACGGAAATTAGACGCTGCAGAATCTTTTGCTTCTCCTCAAGGGCAGCTGGTATTATTAGAAACCAATACCCAGCGGGCTTCCCTGTTTGATGCCATCAATAGCCTCTCAGCCACTTTTACCAATACGGGTGACGCCGCTTTTGATTCCTTACTAATAGCTCTCTCGGTAGATGGCGCTTGGCTGGGCTCCCTGTTACTGGCTAAGTTGGATACATTGGACACTGCCCAGGTAACCTTTACAGGCTACCAATTTGATCAACCCGGCACTGTCGAATTTGATCTGTTTGCCTGGGAAAACGGTGACTCTGTAGCTGTTTTCACAACCAAGGAGATCATTACCACTAGTGAATCACTCCCTTTGTTCGAAGATTTTTCAGGCATAGAAGATGTAGACCTGGGAGATGGAGATATTATTCCCGGCCATCCCGCTTGGGTTTATACGCATGAGTTGGGGGAAGGGCGCATGCTGTTGCGGAAACTCCGGTTTGTTGATGATCCGTTTGGAGAAGGGCATGTGATACTTGATAATCCCAATGGGGATGCCACCAATGCGCTCACCGTATCAGTAGATGCCTCAGGCTTTTCGGTAAACGATAGCCTTTATTTTACTTTTAGTTATACCGTAATGGGTGATGAGCCCGATCCTCAAGACCGGATTTTGGTACGAGGGTCGGAATCCGATCCTTGGGTGGAACTATTTGACTGGGTGAATAACACGCCCAACGCAATACGTACGCTCTCAGAGCCCTTGGAGATATCTAAAGCTCTGCGCGGGGCGGGGCAGAATTATAGTGCTACTACCCAAGTGCGTATTCAGCAAAACGACAATTTCCCCGCTGCAACGGATGGTATCCAGATAGACTATGTACGGATAGATACCGCAGGGGGTAATTACAGCGATTTTGCTATTTCAGAATTAAGGGGCCCTGTCGATGGATTTTTTTTAGGAGCCAATGAAAGTATAACCGCTTCGGTACTTAACCTGACGGACTCCGTAAATGATGATGCTTCTTTACGAGTCACCGTACAAAACCCTTTTGGGAATATCGCACTGGATACTACGGTCCTCCTTCCTGGCCCTTGGGCATTTGAAGAAACTCAATCCGTTTTGCTATCCTCACTCGATTTTACTGAGAAGGGAAAATACGTTGTAACGGCCGATCTGTTTAGTGTCAATGACCTGGAAGCGCGAAATAATAGCCGGACAGAGACCGTCTTATCTCAAAGAATAGTTAATAGCTATCCCTTTTCGGCGAGTTTGGCTACCCAGCCCGAAGGCTTGTATGATCCATCTAATGAAGGTTGGGAGTGGGTGCAGCCAGATACCACCCAGAGCTCGGACTTTGCTTGGGTATTCGATGCAGCGGGCCAGGGCCTAAGCCCTCGTGAATCTTTCCTATACCTTCCTGGGTTCAATTTTACTTCCCTTGATGAGGCCCCTGTGATCTTATTTACCCTAGACTATAATCTCTCGGGTAATGATCAGCTCTCTCTGGAGGTGTCGGCTGATTTAGGCTCTACCTGGTCATGGGTGCCTCCCTCTACAGTGCAGAATAGCGGCTGGTATACCCAAGATACTCCCTACTGGAGTGGTACTTCCGATGGACCTGCCATCGTATACAATCGCCTGAATAGCTCCACGGACGGTGGCAGCTATCTTTATAGATTACGACTAGTTACGGATGGCACTCAGGCAGGAGAAGGCGTAGCCTTAAGCAGCTTTCGAATATTTGAGTCAGATTCACTCAACGCTTCGGATGATGTGTCTTTCCTTGCGTTCAATACAAACCGACTTGCCACTTCTCAGCCGATAGAAACAGTGGATTTGCTAGTATCAAACAATGGGCAGGCTGACCTGGATTCTGTACGACTAGACTTGTACCTACAAGGAGGACTAATAGCCACAGAGCAGCTTGTCGGTTTTACCAGTCAGAGTAGCCAGCCGATTACCTTCTCCGGTTTTCTGTATGATATAGTGGGGTACACAGCCGTGGAGATAGTGGCCACGGATGGGCTAGGAGATACCCTGGCGATATTTACTGGTGAGGAGTTGCTGTCAGGTAATGTATCCATTCCCCTTCATGAGGATTTTACAGGCATTGCAGATGTGACATTAAGAAGTGACTCGCTCGTTCCTGGGCTGCCAGGTTGGACATATGCCAATGATTCTGAAAATGCCCGGCTATGGACGTTTCAGCCCAAAACCTATGGAACAGGCCCGGATTGGGAAGGGTTTCTGGTGATGGATAACCCTGGGGGTGAGTCCTTTAATTTTCTGACCATAGCCCTGGATGCAGATGGGCTATCGGTAAATGACAGCGTTTTCCTCTCGTTTTTCTGGGGTGACCTGGGGGACGAAATGGATGCTGGGGATATAGTAGAGGTACGAGGCTCGGCTATAGATGACTGGGTGGAGCTATATAACTGGGGGGCGAACGGACTCAATGGCCAGACCAATTATTCGGGTAAATTGAATATCGCGGAGGCATTAAGAAATGCCGGACAGAGTTTTAGTGCTACCACTGAGGTCCGTTTCGGACAGAACGATAATTTCCCGGCAAATACGGACGGTTTTCAGCTGGAATTGGTTCGGATCGATACCCAGTCTACCTCCCAAGATGTATCTGTAGTAGGCATTAGGGAGCCTGCTAATGGCTACTTCCTGGGAGCGAATGAGCAGGTAATTACGAGCTTTGTGAATTTGGGAGATGTCTATACGGAAGATGTGGTGTATCGCACTACAGTTGTTTCTCCATCAGGCGTTACTCAAATTGATGTTATCGATACTCTAATAGGCCCATTAGCCGAAGGTGAATCTAGATTCGGTACCCTAGAAGTTGATTTTACAGAGAAGGGTAAATACCTCATAAGCTCTACTCTGCTCAATATAAACGATGACGTAACCGAGAACAATGCGGCTTCTGAACAAGTATACTCCTACCGTCTGGTAGACACCATTCCTTTTGTTACTAACTTCTTCTTGCAGCCCGAAGGGTTCATTGATCCGGCGAATGACGGCTGGGCATGGATTTCAGAAGACAGTGCCAACGTGCTGGGGACCAGCTCAGGCTGGCTATCCGACGTGCAAGGTCTGGGCAAGAGTGCCAGAGAATCCTTGCTGTATTTCCCTACGTTCGATTTCAGCAATGAGGTCAACGACCCTGGGCTTACGCTTTTTATGGATTATACCTTGGGTGCTGGTGACCAACTGACCTTGGAGATGTCACAGGATATTGGAGCCAGCTGGACGGTGGTGCCTCCTTCCGGCACAGGAAGTAGCGGTTGGTATACCCAGAATACCCCCTACTGGACGGGTTCGGGTAGTGGTATTTTTACTACTGTACTCGATAGCCTGGGGGGAGCCAGTCGGGTAGACTTCCGTCTGCGCCTTATTACCGACGGCACTCAGGCCGGCGAGGGAGTTGCCCTGCAGGGCGTAAGAATAGAGTCCATACCGGTAGTAGTGCCTGACCCCAGGACGGATTTGGTATGGCAGTGGGACAACTGCTTTGTTTCTGGTGAGGAAAGTGTGAACGGAGCTGCTTCGGCGGTGTTGGTAAACGACCCGGTTCGCGAAGCAGGTTATGTGCAGCAAGGCATCACCTTTGCTAATCCTGCATCTTATATAGAAATCACTACTACCGAGAACGGTGTGTATACCGACAGCATGACGGTAGCCTTGTGGCTCAATCCGGCTACGGTATCGCAAAAGCGTTGGGTAGTGGGCCGCAATAAGCTGGGCCAAACTGCAAGCTGGCTCTTGCGCTTGCGCGATGGAGTACCGGAGCTAGCCTTGCCGGGTGTTTCTGGTCCGGGTATTTACGGAGCAGGAACTTCCCTTACGCCTAATACCTGGCAGCATGTGGCCTTCACCTTCTCGGGAGGCACCGTCATCGCCTACATCAACGGTGTAGAAACCGCCCGCTACTCCGGTATTGGTGGTCAGATCAACCCTAATGGCGAAGTACCTATTACGGTAGGCCGTTCGGTAGATGGCTTGAGTAATAACATTGCCTTTCTGGGTAGCGTGGACGAACTGTGGCTCAGCAGCGGTGCTTTGGATTCCGCAGAGATTGCCACTCTAGCCAACGAGGCGCAGAATAGCGTGGCTTGTGGAGTGGATGCTGGCTCTCTGAAAGCTGCATGGAACTTCGACGATTGTAACGAGGACTTCCTCGCTAACTCGGTAACTGCTGCTGAGGAAGGCATGCGCTTCAACGGCGCTGTGACCGATACGGGCTATAACCAGCAAGCGCTGTACTTGGATGGTGTCAACGACTACGCTCGCTTGTACGATACTACGTGGTCTACCGGTGCCAATGATGCCTTGACCTATAGTGTTTGGGTGTACCCTACGAACCCCAACGGTAATTACGAGGCCATTTTGAGCCGCGTTACCACGGGCAATAGCGTACTAATTGCGCTGAAGAATCTACGACCCGCCGTGTTGTTGGGAGGCCTGTCCCCAAATCTGTGGAATGAAGCCAGCACTCCTCTGCCGCTTAACCAGTGGAGCCACCTCACGGTAAGCTACGGTAACGGTACGCTCACGATGTACGTGAATGGAGCAGAAGTACTGAAACAAAGCAACTTAACGGGCGCTCTCAATTTTGGTAGCGGATTCCACCAAGTGGGTGCCCGCTGGGACAATCAACGCCATTTCTCAGGCCGGATTGATGAGTTGCGGATGTTTAACCGCACCTTCACTGAAGAGATGGCAGCCGAAGAGTACGGTCGGTTATCTGCACAGCCTGCCGGCTGCCCATTGCCGAGTTTGTTACCGCTAGTGATTCATGACTTCGAAGACTGTGGGAACCAAAACGTTACGGATCTTTTCAATAACGCTATCGGTCTTCGATTTGGAGCTACCATTGGCACTGGCTATGTCCAACAGGGAGTTGTTTTTGATGGCAATGACTACATTACTTTTGCTAATAACTCCAACCTCAAGTTCTCGGGAGATTTTAGTATTTCCTTGTGGCTTAATTCTACGCAGACGAACGGCACCGGGGTGGTAATGATCAATAACCCAGACGGCACCAACTTTAGCTATAGCCTCAATGTGCGCAATGGTATTCCAGAACTGGCGTTGGGTAGTGGCATTAGCGGCCCTTCAGTATTCCCCATGGGAATTTCGGTTGCAGATGGACAATGGCATCATTTGGTGTATACGTTTGGCAGTGGTGAGGTAACGGCCTTTCTGGATGGAGCCCAAATAAGACAATGGACGGGGATTCAAGGTAGCGTGTTGACGAATCCTAACACCGAGGTTTGGTTGGGCGGCAGAGCTGGGAAAGCCCGGTATTTTGTGGGGAGTTTAGACCAATTGCGGATATATGATGCGGTGATCTCTCCGGCTCGGGTAGAAATCCTGGCGGATTTAGCTTTTGATCCTGCCGATTGTCCCGCCTCGCGGAATCAGCCATGGGAAGAAACCCGTTTTGACAAGGTAGACTTCTCTATGTCTCCTAACCCCACTACGGGTCAGGTGCAATTGATTTTAGGCCAAACCCTGAACCAGAAAGCGCACCTCACCGTCACTAACCTGATTGGGCAGACCGTGCACGAAGCTATTCTGGAAGCGGGACAAGCCACGCATGCTTTCACGCTAGAAGCTAGCTTGGAGAGTGGTATCTATTTGGTGCACGTAGTTACCAATGAAGGCCGGATCACCCGCAGGTTGGTAAAAAATTAGAATAGAGAACACCGGATTCAGAAAACAGAAGATGGGTGGCAGCCAGTCGCGACTGGCCGCTTGCCACCCATTGATCATAAGCCGCCCCGAGAGTCTAATGCTCTTGGGGCGGTTTTTTGTATTTAGGCTGGTTCACAACGGCATTGAGCAAGCTTGTTTGATCAGCAATTGTGATGCTCCTAAGATCCAAGGCTTAATCAACTGTTAATGCATTCGCAAAAATACAATCGATTGCAGTTCAACGGTGGCGTTTTGGAGTGCATTTCCTCCCTGTATTTTGCCATTCTCATAAAGTTTCGGGCTATTTTCATGGTTAATTAATCTACACTTCTATGAAATCTAAAGGCCTACTAACGCTACTCCTAACGTTCGTTTTGGGGTATGCTCATGCCCAATTTGGGCAGTTTGGAACGGGCGTCTACCTCAGTACCGATGGAGGGGGAACGACGAACCTGTACAAGCTGTCAGGTAATGTTTACTCCTCTACACCCTTCCAAGGTGAGAACCTGGGAACCTTTGAACCTTCGTCCGGATTTTTGCAGATAAATGGTGGGCGAATGCTCAGCTGGAAGGGGGGCAACGGCAATGTATGCGGGGGTACCCTCCGGTACGCCGTGTATCCCCTTGGAGATTCTGCCAGTACCTTTGGGGGTATTGGAATTGCCTGGGGCGGCAACTGCCCCGACGGATTCATCTCTCCGGAAGGTTGCGGTGGTAATGATCAGGTCTGGAATACCCAAAATGCCGCGGTAGACTTGACGGTCCTGCCGGCAGGTACCTATGTGCTAGAGGTATACGTGGACTACACGGGTAGCAACAGCACCAGTTTCCAGTGCGACGAAACGCAGTATGATAATAATGGAGGCAGCAACTACATGGCTACCTTCACCCTCGAAAGTAGCAATACTCCCTCCAGCCTACTGGCTGCCTGGGCCAACCCACCGGGTACCAACGGTGTGGAGGCCACCATGGACGACGAGGTAGTAGACCTAACCATTTCGGGGGGTACGTTTATCGCCCAAGCAGTAGATACCGCTAGTGTGACCGTGGTAGGATCGGCCCTGAGTTCAGGAGTGAGCCTGGAGTCCGTTACCTACATCAACGATTCGTTGGTTCAGGTGGCACTGGCTTGGGACGGCACCGATTACGATGTAGACCGCAGCCTCTTATTTACCGTAGCGGGCAGTGCTTACAACGGTGACAGCGTGGACCTATCCAGCAACTTGACCTTGGCGGCCACTGTGGAGGCTAGCTACAGCGTAGAGGTAGACAGTGGGGCAAGCTTTTTTACCCCGCTCACCATTACCTTCCGCGACGAAGACTCTTTCATAGATTTTTATACAGATAATCAGGATACCATCTTCATGGAGATAGCCCTTCAGATAGATGGACAGCCTTGGCAGGATCAGTTCTACCTACAGCGCGAGTATAGCGGAGGCCCCATATTACTGGATGGGAGCAATGACGATTTGGCTTTGGTGAAACAGCCCGATGGTTCGTATCAGACTTCTATCGATCCCTTGAGCTGGTTTGGTCCTCAAGCCGAAGGAAGCACCATAGAGGGTTTCAATATTTTGTTCTTCAACCAGTTCCACACCGATGCTTCTGTCAACAACATCACCGATGTGCTGTTCATCGACCTGGTGGATGCGGTGTTCCGTTCGGTGTACCTCACGCCTGAAATGCCCAACGACACCACGCCCTTTACCCTCACTTTTGAAGCAACCGGTACTGCCCTTGACGGAGCTAGCAAGGTGTATTTACATTCCGGTTTGGGTATTGAAGGGCCGGGCTCTGGTGCCTTTAACTATACCGTAGGCAATTGGGGTCAGGATGATGGCGTAGGCGAAATGACTAAGGTGCCCGGAACCACCAATACCTGGGAGATTAACATGGCGAGCATTGAGCAGTACTATGGCAAACCAACCAACGAGAATGCCTTTGCCCTCAACTTCCTTTTCCGCAGTGCAGATGGCAATACCAAAGTAGACAACGACGGGGCCAACTATCAGGAGGACCTCGAGCCGGGTAACTACTTCCTGGGTAGGGTAGAGCCCAATTTTGTAGCGTTAGGCGATACCGTGGCTGTGCAAGCCATTGCGAGCGCCCCGGCCTCTTGGCAACTCTATGAGCAAATTGATACTACATGGGTCTTGGTGGATACTATGGGTGTTGATACCCTAGTCAGCTTTTACCGCACGCTGGCCGAAGCCCGTACGTACAATTTCCGGATCGTGGCCGACTTCGGCAGCGAATCCCGCTACCGCGATTACTCCGCTTCTGCATATACCTTGCCGGTAGACGAGGCCCGCCCAGCGGGGACCTTACCTGGTGTCAACTACATCGATAGCACTACGGTGACTTTGGTGCTACACACACCTACCGCTACCAACTACAGCAAAGATGGAGTCAATATCACGGGGAGCAATAGCACCACCGCGAAGCAGGTCATTCACTTGATTGGAGACTTGAACAACTGGACCATGGACGACGCGTATCAGTTGAAGCGAGACGGTGACTACTGGTGGATCACTTTGACGGGTCTCACTCCGGGGCAATCCTACGTATTCCAGTACCTGGTAGACGGTGACATCCGCATTGCCGACCCGTACGCCAACCAGATTGCTGACTTTGATGATCAGTACATCTCGGCAGAGGTATACCCCAGCCTTCCTGCGTACCCTTTTGGCCTCACCGAGAAGCGGGCCTTCGTCATCAACACGTACCAGCCAGAATATACCTGGGAAGTAACGGATTTCACCCCGGCCAATATCAACGAACTGAATATCTACGAGATGCACTTCCGGGACTTCACCGAGGAGGGTACCTATAAGGCTGCTACGGACCGTTTGGACTACATCAAGGAGTTGGGTATCAATGCCATCCACGTGATGCCCGTGTCGGAATTTGAAGGCAATAGTAGCTGGGGCTACAATCCTAACTTCTACTTTGCGGCTGACAAAGCGTACGGTACGCCCAACGATCTGAAGCGGTTTATTGACGAAGCACACAAGCGCGATATTGCCGTGTTCAACGACATAGTGCTCAATCATGCCTTTGGTTCCAACGTGATGGGCCGCCTGTACTGGGATGATGACAACAACCGCCCTGCGGTAGACAACCCCTGGTTCAATGCGGAACACAAAGCGGTGTACGATCAGGCAGGTCACTGGGGTATCGACTGGAACCACGAGAGCGAGCACACGCAGGCTTTTGTGGATAGTGTGCTGAAGTACTGGTTGACGGAGTTCAACTTTGACGGTTTCCGTTTTGACTTCACGAAAGGCTTTACCCAGACGGCTCCTGATCCGGGTGACCCTTGGGCCAGCAGTATAGACACCGACCGCCAGACCATTTTGTTCCGCATGGTGAACACCATGAAAGCGAACAAGCCCACCGCGATTACCATCTTTGAGCACCTGGCTGAGCCTGCCGAAGACAAGGTGTTTGCTGATGCAGGTATCCTGATGTGGTCCGGTGTAGGTCACCACAACCAAGTGAAGGCCCTCAACCTGGGCTATAGCGCCGACGACAAGGATATCTATACTACCGGGGTGTACAACAGCACTCAGTGGAACTTCACGTTTGCCAACTTGGTGTCGTATGCTGAAAGCCACGACGAGGAGCGCCAGGCCTACGAGGTGTTTACTTACGGAGATGTGGTGAAAGACATGGCTGATCCTGATGCTAAACTAGCCTTCGGTATCGAGCGTCTGAAAGGTGGTTTGGCAATCAACCTGATGTTGCCTGGCCCACGGATGATGTGGCAGTTCCAGGAGTTGGCTTACGACTATTCCATCAACTTCAACGGCCGTACGGGCGAGAAGCCCGTGCGCTGGGACTACTTCGAGAGTGCCGACCGTCGGGAGATGTATCGCCTGTCCTCGCAGCTCTTGCAGTCGCGGCTAGACCGTAACTGGTACGCCGTAGCCCCTGACTACGGAAACATTGGCGTGAGCAGTGGCCTGGATGTACGCCGTATGATGCTCAACGATGGTATGGGCAACTACATGATCATCGTTACCAACCCCGACCCGCGCAACGCGCAATCGGCTAGTTTCAGCTACCCCGTGGAGGGCACCTGGTACCAAAACAATGGTGATCCGCTCTACGAGAACTTCGAGTTCACCGTAGACGGTAACAATGTAAACAACGGCTTTGGCCTGGGGGCCGGACAGACAATGGTGCTGACCACCATACCCCTGACCATACCCGGTGGAGATGACGACGGTGATGGCGTAGGGAACCTGGACGATTTGTGTCCCAATACGCCAGCCGGTATCGCAGTAGATGCTTCCGGTTGTCCTCTGGACGGGATGGTGTTCTCACTAGACGGTTGTACGGGTGCCGAAATCATGAGCAGCGACAGCTCCGTTATTGGTTTGATCTCGGGCAATCCGTTGCGCTCAGCGGGTTACGTAGAACAAGCCCTCAATTTTGATGGCAACGACGATGTCATCAACCTGGGTACGCCACAGCAAGTATTGTTCAACCAGAGCATAAGTGTAGCCCTTTGGGTAAATCCCAAAGCCATGAATGGCAAACGTTGGCTGGTAGGTCGTAATCCTCTGCCGGGTGAGGGTAGCTGGCTGCTACGCCTCAAAGAAGGCGTACCCGAATTGGTACTGCCTGGGGTGAGCAACAACCCTGCCTACAGTATGGGCACCGCACTACCCGCCAATACCTGGAGCCACGTCGCCTTCACGTTCTCGCAGGATACGGTGGTGGCTTATCTCAACGGAAATGAAGTCATGCGCTTGGGCGGAGCTACCGGTAGCATCAACGATTTGGTACATCTACCCGTTACCATCGGCCGCTCGGCAGATGGCATGGGCAACAATGTGGGTTTTGTGGGACTGCTTGACGAGATCAACCTAACGGCACAAGTACTGACGGTTTCGGAGATTGTTGCGCTGGCTTCAGTAGCCCAAAACGGAGTAGCCTGCGGCGTGGATGCCAGTACCCTCGTAGGAGCTTGGTCGTTCGACAACTGTAACGGTACACCCATCGCCAACAGCGAGGTTCCTGGTACTGCAGGGGTATTGGTCAACGGAGCGGAGATTGACTCCGGCTATGCCGCGCAAGGGCTGTGGTTAGACGGTGCTAACGATCAGGTAGCCTTGTACGATACTACCTGGATGTTTGATACTACCGCCGGACTGGCGTATAGCCTGTGGGTGTATCCTACACGTGCCAATGGCAACCGCGAGACCATTTTGTCACGCAGCCATGCGGGTTCGATCGTCATAGCCCTGGATGATCTGTATCCTCAGGTATCTATTGGTGGCTTGGCACCCGCCCAATGGGTGTATTCGGGTACGGCCTTGCCGCAGAACGCTTGGAGCCACTTGGCAGTGAGTTACAGTGGCGGCACCATCACTCTCTATATCAACGGCACTGCCGTGCAAAGTCAATCGGGCTTATCGGGTACGCCGAATCTTTCTTCGGGCTATCATAAAGTAGGTGCCCGCTGGGACAATACCCGCGCCTTTGCCGGCCGGGTAGACGAACTGCGCATCTTCAATACCGGACTAACTGCTGAAATGGCTCAAGAGGAGTTCTCGCGCGTAAGCATGGCACCGGCGGCTTGCCCCGTTATCTTGCCTGCGGCGGCGGCCATCTATCAGTTCAACGACTGCGATGCAAACACTGCTTTTGATAGTCTGGGTGCTACAGATGGCGCCATCGTGGGGGCTACCAAGGGAATGGGCTACGACCAAACGGGTATCACCTTCGATGGGAACGACTACGTGAATCTGGACACCGCTCCGGCACTGCAGCTGACCACCGGCGCTACCTTCGCCGCTTGGGTTAAAACCAGCCAGAGCAGTGGTACTGGTATCTTGCTGACGGATAACTACAACGGGTCTAACTGGTCGTATACCCTCTACCTGCGCAACGGTGTGCCGCACCTAGGCTTGGGTACCGGAGTTCCGGCTCCGCAGTTCTTCTCGATGGGCCAGGGAGTAGCCGACGGAACCTGGCACCATATTGCCTTCACCTACGGCGGTGGCCGCGTTACGGCCTTCCTGGACGGTACGGCGGTGAATACCTGGAACAACGTGCAAGGTGCCATCATCCCGAATGCCACCACTGAGGTATGGATTGGCGGTCGTGCTGGTAAGCCACGCTTCTATGTAGGTTCCATGGACGAACTGCGCATCTTCGACCAGGCCTTGGCCCCGGAGCAAGTGGCTCAATTAGCGGCACTGGCACAAAATAGCACGGACTGTAACGCACCGCGTTCGCAGTGGGATGTAGCCGAGAATCTTGTGCTGCAGCCAGAGGTAAGTGTGTACCCCAACCCGACCACCGGGCAGGTAAAAGTGACTTTGGGTACTTCGCTAGACCAAGAGGCGCAGCTGATAGTAACCAACCTGATGGGGCAAACGGTGTACCGGACTACCGTATCGCGCGGTGTTCGGGAACTGAGCTTCCAGCTGGGAGCCGAGGGAG
>DMST01000167.1:24070-26426 GCA_003454975.1 Cytophagales bacterium
GGAGCCGAGGTAGAGGCAGGCATTTATTTGGTGAATGTGATCACCGATGCAGGCCGTAGTACTCAGAGATTGGTGAAAAATTAGAAATGAGAAGGACTTTGAAGAATACAGCAAAATAGAAGGGATGGTAGCGTGGCGTTGAATACAACGCCCGTCGCTATTCTTGAAGTCCTACGTTTGTCGACTAGTATCTATTTGCCAAACAATCAAAGCCGCGGGATTCTCGCGGCTTTTTTCATTCTAATGATTTGATGGAATGTACTTCGATTTTTCAATCAGCAATCTCTTCCAGTATATCCTTCTGATATACCTCTGGTGCCAGCAAAGCTTCTTTTGCAAGAGTTTGGGCCTTTTCGAACTCCTCTTGCTTTAAGAAATAAAGCACCCGGTAGTAACGCGCCGGGGCTGCAAAAGTGCTTTCGCCTTTGCTTAACTGAAACAAACGTTGCTCGGTATCAGCGTCCATCGTTCTGCCGAAAAACTCCACTAAGGAGAAGTAAAAGAGGTCCGCACTGCTGGCTTCTTCCGGGTATTGTTGAACCAATGCGTCATAAATTATAGCGGCCATGGTCCATTGCTGCTGGTCGTAGGCGCTAGCGGCGGCAGAGCGAAGGGAGTCCATGGAGGTGGCATCCAAGCCCCCGCGTACCACGGTAGGGCCAGGGTACGGGGTTTCCAGCTGTGCCTGGGCAAATTGCTGCCAATCTTCAGCGGAGCGAGTGCCCCCACTGCGGGTAAGCCACCAAGCCAGGAAAAAGGCCAGAATAGCTGCGCTGGCTGCCATTGGTAGGTACCATGGGCGAAGCTTGCGCACGGGAGTTGGCGCCGTTCCGGTATGCTGGTCTTCCTGAGCAGTGAGCGTACGACTAAGCCAGGCTTCTAACCCCTCTCTATCCCCTGAATTCTCTGCCAGGTACATGGCAATCCCTTCCACTACGGCCGCATCTTCTTCATGCGCAGCCAGATGTTCCTGGATACGGGTGGCCGTTGCGGGATCTACAAATCCCTCCACGTAGTCGGTCAGAAGTTCTACCGAGAATTCCGAAGATGATTTCCACGTCTCACTCATAGCCTTTGGATAATGCGTTTCGAAGCTTCTGCCGGGCAATTGACTTTAGGTTAGCTACCGTTTTGGCCGTTTGGCCCGTACGGGTAGCCAGCGCCTCATTGTCATACCCTTCCAGATGGAGTTGCCAAACCTGCCACTCCTTTTCGGAGAGGGTCTGCTTCACCACCTTTTGGTAGTCTTGTGTTACTAGCTGGCTTTCGGCTGCGGGTCTATTGTAAGTAGACGATCCTACTTTGATTTCTTCCCGGATCTCTCCCCTTCTTTTTTCTTTAGCTAAAAGATCTAGGCACAAGTTGCGGGCACAGGTGAATAGCCAGCGCTCAAAATCCCGCACCGATTCTAACTGGGGATATTCGTACAGCTTGTGTAGGGTCTCAGAGGCCGCATCTTCAGCCGCCGCTTCATCCCGTAGATACTTGTAGCAGTACAACATCAATTTTTGGTGAAACGGGGTGTATAGCTTCCCAAAAGCCGCAGCGTCACCTTGCAAAAATTTGCTCCACCAATGTTGAAAAGAAGATTCGGTCATACCTTCGCCAGCTACAGTCGCAGGGCACAAGTATAGCAAATAATCCCCCTGCCCGGGCAGAGTAAATACCTCCTGTCGGGAATAATCTTTCGCTCATCCGTCTAGGAGAGTGAAACCTTCTTAACAGTCATAAACCAAATACAATGCATACAAGTACCCGTTCACTATCTCTCTTCAGTTTGGCCCTACTGTTGGCCATGACAAGCAGAGCCCAACAGATTGTCACCCAAACCCTGGGCAATACCGTAACCTACTCCGTACAAGGTCAATCCGCCCCGGTGCCCATGCCCGGGGCTCCTGCACCCCGCAGGGGATACTTGTGGATTTTTGATGACGGCACCTATAGCCAGGATGAGGTTGCTACAAAAACCTACGCCCAACCTGGCAATCATAGTGTGGCTCTGTATACCAATGATAAATACAGCAACGGTGGTCCACCCCCACCTCCAACCTATGCGAATATGCCTGTTAACGCCGGAGGCATTGGCAATCTGCCGACTACCCATACGGCCTTGGGGTACGTGCGCATTACGTCCAACCGGGTTATTCAGCAAGACCTGCACGCCCTGGTGCCGGAGCAGCATACGGTGATGATCCTTACCTACGGAAACCCCTCTAACCAGCCAGTAGGGCCTGGTCATGTGGTGGTAGGCTTCAATCCTAATGACTTGCCGGATCAGGCCCAAACGTTGGATACTACCCACCAGTTTTATGGTGAAACCATTCAGTTGCGAAGCAGCTATCCGCAAGGCCTGAGC
>DMST01000167.1:26448-30037 GCA_003454975.1 Cytophagales bacterium
CCTGCCGGGTCCGGGTGGTTTTCTATCTGGCCCCAATTATGAGGACTATCTCCACATACAATACGATTCCATACCTGCCGGTCAGGAACGCAATGTCTTTCTGGTAATGAATACCGTGTTGGAGCCAGATAGCACCATGAACCTATCTGCCTTCCCCATGGAAGCCTGGCACATTCTTAACCAGACTACCCAATTGAATTCGCAGCTGGGTAGCGAAACCGAACTATTCATTGCGACGGCAGAAGACCCCAACCGAATTTTGGTGGATGAGCGCCGCATTCCCTGGCTTCGTCGTCAGCCGAAATATTTAGAGTACACCGTGCAGTTTCAAAACGAGGGTAGTGGCCCGGCTACCGTGGTCAAGATAGATGTGGAAGGGAACGCAAGCCTCGATTTTGAGAACATAGAAGTGACCGATTGGTACCCACATCCGCCAAGAGCGGACCGCAACCCTACGGCTACCTCTACCTTCAACACTCGGGTAGCAGAAGATGGCGAAGGAGTCACTTTCATTTTGGATAATATCTATGTACCCGGGACTCAGCAAATCGGGGTGGCCGATGAAGATTCTACCCAAGGGTACGTTACTTTTCGGGTACCCACCAGTAAAACACACAATCGTACTGCAAGGGCCAAAGCTTCTATAGTGTTTGATAAGCAAGCAGCACTCGAAACAAATACGGCCAGGACCCGGCTTATCAAAGGTTGGCGCCCCCGGGTGAGTGCAGGCATTACGTGGTCTTCCTTAATCCCAGCTGACTTGGCAGAGGCCGGTTCGCACCCCGGTTTTCATATCGAAGTAGCTTTGGATCGGTATCGCCCCAATGGCTGGTACGTATCACCTCACCTAAGTGGGCAACGAATAGCCGCCCAGTCTACTGATGGTATTAATACGATCGCCTGGACCCAGTTTACTGGTTCGGTGATTAACCTTCATGCACAACCACTCCCCTCAGTGAAAGTTGGGTTAGGGCTCACCGGTCATGTACTGCTTCCTGGTTCAGAAAGGGCGCGCGTAGGTGTAATCGAAGAATTTATTGCAGGATCACCTTTAGGCGCTGGGTTTTATGGTCAAGCTTCCTGGGCTCCTTTTCGTCGTGGACCTGAGCTGTGGCTACGTGGGCAGTTTCAACACCTCAGCTACTTTACCCTGTCAAACATGCGGCCGGAGCTATACCAGTTGCAGGCAGGGTTGGCCTATACCTTTTAAGGCTTGACAATTCCTGTGCCCTCAACATATCTTGTGGACATGGGCAAAAAGTATCAACGTTGGATACATATAGGGGCGTTATTCCTGATAGCAGGAGTAACGCCTTTTTCTTGGGGGCAATCCGTTAGCCTATTACGGCAACAAGGGATGCAGGCCTACCAAGCTGGGCAAGCGGATAGCTGCGCCTATTTTTTGATGGAGGCTGCCAAAGGTTATGCTCAAACCCAGCAGTGGGATAGTGCCGCTTGGTGTTACAATTATGTACTCTATGTTTACAATAGCCAGGAGAGTTTTCTAGAATCCATACGGTTGGGCCAACAAGGGTTGGCAATGTTACCTAAGACTGGATATCTCTTTGTGCGCATGGCTATGATGATGGCATACGCCCAAGAAAAGGAAGGGCGGTTGGTAGCGGCTTATGATACCTACGAGCAGGCATATTTGACTTGCATTAAAGAGCAGCACTATGATGCTACCTTAGGGAGTTTCTTATATCGTCCCTTGGCTACCTTGGCCACCAGGTTTGGTGAATACGAACGTGCCAAAGGCCTGTTACAAGAATGGCTGTTTCAACTACAGGAAACTAATCAGAACGAAGCCATACAACAAGAAGCCATTAGTAACCTTAGTATTGTCTGGCTATCTCTAGAGCAACCAGACAGTGCACTGGTATTAATAAATGAAGCTCTACGACTAAAGGAGGGCACTCCTCTTACCCGAGGACAGATATATACGCGTTTGGCTGAAGCACAGCTGGCAATCCAAAATTTTAAAGAGGGAACGGAAGCGGCACAGACGGCGACCAGACTTTTGCAGGGCGTACCTCCGGAAGAAGCAACTTGGCAGTTGCATAATCGTGTTGCCTATGCCTCTGCTGCTTGGTTAGTAACTGGTGAGTTGTTTGAAGCCCAATTAGAGGAGGATATGGCCAACCAAGCCTACCTCAATGCTTTGTCTTTACATGATCAGTTACCTACCAAAGTGCCAGACCGACAACGAGCAAAAATCTTGGTTAAAATTGCTCGTCTCACCCATAAGCAAGGGGAGCTTGATGTAGGTAAGAAGTACTACCAGGCCGCCCTAGCTTCCCTCACAGGTCAGGTGGGTTTATCGGCATTGGATAGTACCACCGTTTTCGCAGAAAATACCTTTTATGAAGTACTGCCAGGCCTAGCACGGGTGTACGAGCAGGAGCAGCAATATGAT
The DNA here is from genome assembly GCA_003454975.1 of Cytophagales bacterium. GTDB lineage: Bacteria > Bacteroidota > Bacteroidia > Cytophagales > Cyclobacteriaceae > DMST01. Next base: position 28,865 of record DMST01000167.1, read on the forward strand.
TCGGCCCGGTGGGCCTTACGCTGGGGCTTGGTGGCGGGGCAAGCCTTGTGGCAAAGCCTCAGTCAGGAATCGGCCAAGTTGCAGCTATCCCAATCGTTGCACAGTTTGTACGGCGATGCCGCTCGGCTGGCCATGCAGGAAGGTGATGTAGAGGAAGCCCTCCGCTGGCATGAGGCCCACCGGGCAGCCTACTTGCAAGAGAATGCCGCCCGCAACCAGCTAGAGCGGCAGTACCTACCTGATAGCCTGCTTCAGCTTACCCGTAGGCTCAAAGCTAGTTTGCAATTATCCGGCGTGTCGGATGATCAGCGGTTTACCTGGTCGCAGGCCTATGATACATTACAAGCCTTTTTGCAAACCCACTATCCGGCTGTAACTGCGGCCACGGGCTCTCCGGCTCTCCAGGAATTGCAGGCCCAGCTGGCCCAGCAAGAGGAACCCCCGCTGGTGGTGTGCTATGCCTGGTATCCGCCGTACCTATATGGCTGGGGGCTATCTGCTGATACCCTGATGGCCACCCAGTGGATAGCCCCCGATTTGCCCGACCAACTAACCAAGCTGGTGAGCCTTCTCACCCAGGTGGAAGCTGCAGCAGAACGCCCCTTGGCTACCCGTACCGACTACTTCCAGAGGTCATCGGCGCTCTACCGTACCTACATTCAGCCCTTCCTGATGGAGGCAGATCCACAGCAACCAATACTCTTTTTGCCCGATGGGGCTTTGCAATCCGTTCCTTTGGAGGTGTTGCTAACGGACTCGGTACTCACCGCTTGGCAAGAGGCTCCTTACCTGATGCGTGACCGCTCGGTGGGTTACTTACCGGCATTGCAATGGCTGTTGACGGAAGCCGCCACTCCTAGAGGTGAACCCTTAGTGGCCTTGGCGGCCGAGTATCCTGATGCCCAACAGTCGGTCATTGCAGAGCAACTGGCCTTGCGCGCGGGTGAGGTGCCTTTACCTTTTGCGCGGCAAGAGGTGGAGCAAGTAACCCAAGGTTGGTCTTCACAGGCGATATTTTCGGCTACGGAGGAGGACTTTCGCACCGTGGCCCCCCAGGCAGGGGTATTGCATCTGGCTATGCATGCTTACACCAATCTGGAAGCCTCACAGCAGTCGGGCTTGCAGTTTACTCCGCCTGCAGGCGAAACTGGTGGCTTTCTGTCACAGGCAGAA
>DMST01000169.1:0-268 GCA_003454975.1 Cytophagales bacterium
TGGCCTGGCCCGTACCGGTGGTGACCACGGCATCTATATCGGCAATGCCTTGGTTGTCCAGTCGCTCGTTCCATTGGCCTCCGGTAGGGGCAATGAGCACCTGAAACTGGTAGGCAGCATCGGCTACGGGCGTGCTGGCCGGTATGGGCACGTCGATACTGAGCGTGCCGGAGCCACTGCCCACGGCAGTGATTACGGTCTCGTATACCGTCCAAGGATCGGTATCTAGCTGGAAGAACACCACCACATCCCGGGTCTGGGAGGCCTC
>DMST01000169.1:279-8848 GCA_003454975.1 Cytophagales bacterium
TCCTCGTAGCCTACCGAAAGGGTGGCGGTGCTGCCTACGGCTACCACGTCTGGCCCAGAAACGGAGGTGATGTTATCGTTTCCCCCGGTGCCTCCACCGGGCGTGCCGTTCGCCAGGTTGGTGAGGCCATCTTGTACGCCAAAGTAGGCCTCCTTCTGCTGGTAGCTAGCGGTGTGCAGGGTAGCATCGCCGCAGCCAGAGAAGAAGGCGGGGATCCAGCTGTTGCCGTCCGTTACCCCCCACACCAGCAGGGTGTTGCAATTGGGCTTGCCGAAAGCCATCTCGGTAATGCGGCGAAAGGCCGAGCGTTGTTGGGCCGCGGTGGCAGCGCCGTTGCAGATGCGCAGATCCAATTCTGTGATGGCAACATCCAGGTTGGCCGTAGCCAGGTCGTCCATGGTTTGGCCTACCTGGTTGATGAAAGCATCGGACATGCCTCCGGCTTGCAGCTCAAAGTGCGACTGAAAACCCACCGCATCGATGGGGGTGTTGAAAAATACCAGATCCTTGACCATCTGGCGCATGAAGGCATTCTTTGAGGTGCCGAACTGCTCGATGGAGTAGTCGTTGTAGAACAGCTTGGCGTTGGCGTCGGCGGCGCGTGCCCAGCTAAAGAGGCTGCCAAAGTACGTAAGGTAGCCCATCTGCCCGCTGCTGTTGGCTTGGGTATCCACGATATCGTACCAGGTGTTGGTGCGGTAGCCCGCATTGCCGTTGTCGTTGATGGCCTCGTTGAGTACGTCCCACTCGTCAATCTTGCCCGCACAGTAGGTAGCCAGGGCAGTGATGTAGGTGCGAGAGAAATCATACACGTTCTGTGCTGACCAGCTACCCACTTCGTTCTGCAACCACTGTGGGGCCTGGTTATACCAAATCATGGCGTGGCCCCGGGTGCGCATGCCGTTCTGGTTGGCATAGTTCACGAAGTTGTCAATGTTGGTGGTGTTGATGTCACTAATGGTGACATTGAAGGGGTCGGCCGGGCGGTTGGGTAGCATGGCGTCCATCTTCATGCCGTTTTCCAGTACAAGTATGTTGTACTCCGCACTCACAATAGCGTCAATATTCCCGTTCTCGGTTTGGTAATTGTTCATGTGCTCATTGCTCATGATGTTACCAATGTAGAAGCCCTGGGGAGCGGCAATGTCCTTGAGAGATTGGCCCAGTACCGGAGCACAGACTCCTAATAGTAGTCCTAGCCATAGGACTTTTGGGTAGTGGATTACTTGTTTCATGGTTTTCAGGATTTAGGATTTAATTTCTTACTACTGACCTCCCCACTTCGGGATTGCCATGAACGCAAGGTAGCCGAGGGGTATCCGGCCCACGATTTTTTGAGCCTATAGCCGCTCACCTACACCACTATATTACCACACACTTTCCCTCACAAATAACCAAAGTGCAATTCAGAATTGAACAAACACAAAAAAGAACCTCGCATTACCTCACGGATTAAAAAAGCACTGGATCAAAACACAGCTAGGTAGTACCTTTCATAATCCTAAAGCTGACTACTGCTCTAGTACCATATTCGGCTCAACCTAAGTCAGCCCCGGTTTTTTGGCGGGGCAATGACGTACTCACAGGCAAACAATACGGCGTACCATTGGCGTACAGTAAGGCTACCGATCCAGCACCAAAAGTCCTTGGTTGGTAGCCTTTTTGGCCTTTTTTCACCCTTGGGGATAATTTTCCCGAGTTCACTCAATTGCCCTGCCGTACCCTTTCTGACGTATTTTATTCCCTCCTTTGGCGAATCCGTGGCGGGGGTCTTCTCTTTCCATTGTCTGCCCTATTTGCCAACTTCCTTCTGTGCTAGTAGGCTCGCCTACTGCGCATACGAATCGAAAACCTATCGTTATGTATTATCGTCTCATCCTTACTTTGTTGGTTTTGGGTGCGATGCTGCTCCTCACAGCAGGCAACCTTATTCCTAGTTCACCCCAGGAGGTGGCAGATAATCTGCCTGCCTATACCTCGGAGATTTCCTCTTCCTGGCAGGCTTCGCTAGGGCCTTGGGCAGGGCTCGCCCTCCTATTTCTGGGGTTGGCTTTGGGATGGAAACAGTTCGCTAACCGGGTGCCCGCGGCAAGTACGGCCGCTCCGAAAGAGAGCACCGAACTGAAGGAACAGCTGGAGCGTCTGCGCTACCTACACGAGTTGGAGGTGAGTCGCCTACAGTCTGACCTGGAGCAGAAGCAGCAAGAGCTGACCGCCAGCACTACCCACCTGATGCGGCTCAACCAAACCATAGGTGACATGAAGGAGCAGCTGGCCGCCATCAACCTACAAGACCGCCGGGGGGCGGAAAAGCAATTGCACCGCATATCCCACGAGGTGGCTACGCTCTCCCAACCGGACGAGGACTGGTCGCACTTCGAAATGCTCTTCAACGAGACCCACGATGACTACATCCAGCGGCTCAAAACTCGCTTCGGTAGCCTTACCATCCGCGACCTGCGGCTCTGCTCGTACCTGCGGCTCAACCTCACCTCCAAGGAAATAGCCCCGCTGATGGGCATCTCTTACCGGGCCATAGAGGCCATGCGCTACCGCGTGCGCAAAAAGCTAGGCCTAAGTTCGGACGATAACCTGACGGCGTTTTTGTTGGAGTTCTAGCGAATCGAGGTTGGAGGTTCGAAGTTGGAAATTCGAGGTCCGAAATTCGACTCTGTGCTACACTTAAACAAGGTCAACCGATGAGTGCGTGGCGGTGCGCCGCCCGCACTGTAAATGAAATTTAAACCAAGCCCGCGAACCACGGGTATCCATCATGGACCTAAGCTCTTCACGTAGCCATTCCTTTCCCCAAACCCTCATCAGTACGTTTGTCAGGAATAGTATTTGGGCAGTCTAAGCCATCAATCCGCAAGATAGTTTACCTTTCGGCATGGACATTCTTTCCCCATCACGCCAAGGCCGCTGGGGCCTCGCTTGCTTGCTTATTGGTGTTCTTACTTTTTCTGCCCTGGGACAGGGTGCAGGCGATCCGACACAGGTGATGAAGGCGCGCGATCACTACTACATGGTAAACGAGAATCTGAACCGGTATGAGCAGGTAGTGGTAGAGGAAGGCCTGACGGTCTATCTGAGGAACGGAAATCCGGAGAAGTTGGTGGTCCAGCCCAGCGAAGGGATGACTTCCGAATTCTACTTTTCGGCCACCCCGGAGCTATTGTTTGGGTTTGTAGTGGAGCAGGGCGTGCAGCACCGCTTATACTTTGGCCCCAATAGGGAATATGAGGACTGGGGGGCACTTTCGGAGCTGATCCGGTACCAGAAAATGGACGGCAGCCTGGAACACCCAGCTTCTGCAAGCTTTATGAAGCAAGGGCTATCCTATAGTGATCAGGCTTGGCAAGCCTACCAAACTGCGATACTTGCCCTACAGCTGCCCGAAAAGGACCGGGAGCGGTGGCTGGAAACCCAAGCTTATGTAGCTGAAGTACAGGGCACCCCCATGAAGGAGGTGGGCAACCAGGCGGCGATCTTGGAAGAGGAAGAGGGCCCCTCTTCCATGGATGAGTTCAAGCAATATGCCACGGGTGATGGCCGCCCGGTGCTAATGGAAATTCGCAAGTCGGCCGAGGATGGGGGACACCTGATAGCCTACGCGACCGACTCCATCTCTTACTTCCGCCCCAATGGAAAGCTAGCCGCCCGTGTAGTATTGCAGAATACTGAGTTTCTGGGTGGTCCGCCCACCCTACCCTACTCCCGCAATACCGGGACCCTTGCGCGCGAAACGTCCCTGTATTATGAGAGAAGAAACCCGGACGAACCTTGGCTAAAGGTGGAGGCCATCCTATTTGAGGGGTATAGCGTTGGGATTATCGTGGAAAATGAATAGTTGACACGCTCAATTATTCACTAGATTCTACCTGTTTGAGTAGCTCTTCGTATCGGGTTTGGTTGCCGTCGTAGGCAGCATTGATGACGGACTCTACCCACTGGTGAGATTCCTGCTGGGCCTGGGCCCGGATTTCTTCCAGGACCTTCTCTATTTGGAAGGCATCGTACACCTCCAACGCCCGAAGCTGAGGAATCAGAGCCAGAATCCGGTCTCGGTCGGCCTTGGCAATGGTAAACGTGAGGGTACTTTCGGCAGCCGCGACTTTGGCATCCACTTTCTGTTGGGCCTGGGGCAATGAGAACGAGAAGGTGGTCCCCTCCCCTACTGTGGAGCTTACTTGGATGGTACTGCCGTGTGCAGCCAAGGCCAGCTTGCAAAAGGTAAGCCCCAGCCCCGTAGACTTAACGCCGCCCGAGGCACGGGCCTCTACCTGCCCGAACGACTCGAAGATTTTATCTAGTTGGTCCGTCGGTATGCCCATGCCTTCATCTCGAATGCGAACCGCATAGCTACCCTCCTGCTCCTCTACAGAAACGTAAATGGTACCCTTTTCCGGTGAGTACTTGATGGCATTGGTGAAGAAGTTAACCCATATGCGGAGCAGTAGATCGGGGTCGCTTTGGGTGGTAGCGTTCTCTGGCACCGCTACGTTGAATTGGATATTGCGGGCCGACATTAAGGGGCGTACCTGCTCGATGGTGGCCTGGAGGGAATCCCAGAGGGAAACAGGTTGGGTATCCAGCACCACCTCGGTGGTCTCAAACTTGTGCACGTCGAGCATATTGTTGACTAGCGTCAGCATCTGATTGGCCATTTGTTGGGTGCTGGCATCTTCGCCAGACCGATTGAGGATTACGCTGAGTGGGTTTTTGAGGTCGTGGGCAATCATTCCCGTCATGGCTTCTTTGAACTCACCTACCTCTTTGAGCTTCTGGGTTTCCAGGGCTTTGGTACGGATGCGGCTTCGGGCCACCAATACCCCTATAATGAGCAGGGAGAGTGCCACCCCCACAATCAAGATCAGCCGGAGCCGGGCAGCCCGGCGGTTCGATTCCAACAGTTGTATTTCGCCTTCCTTGGCCAGGAGGGTACGTTCGTTAGCATATTGTAGGGAGTCCTTCTCTCGGGTAAATTCATGCTGAGCGGTCAGCAAAGCAGCCTTGGTGCGCGAATCCTCGTTGCGAATGCTGTCTTGCAACATCTGATGTACCAGCTGGTCCTCCAAAGCCACTCGGTAATTTCCGGCCGAGCGCTCCATGTGGGCCTTTGCATAATAGGCGATGTTTAAGGTGGCTATTGATCCCAGTTCATTGGCCAAATCAATACCTTGCTGTATGTAGCCCCGGGAAAGGCTATATTCTTCCCGGTATTCATATACCTGCCCCAAATAAATGTAGCTCAAGGCTTCTTCTCGTATGGAACCCAACTTTTTGCTCACTGCCAATGCCTCTTGTGCGTAACCAAACGCTTCCTCGGCCCGGTCTAGCTTGAGCAAGTTCTTAATCACATTGTGCAGAACATACAGATTGGACTGGGAAAATGGGTTGTTCTTGGCTTGTTCCAGGCCCTTTTCGGCATGGAATAATGAATTGGGGTAGTCCCCCATACTAAAATAGCTGTTACTCAAAGCAGAATGCGCACTGGTGACTACATTGGGGTAAGTACCGGGCTCTATCATGCCTAAGATTTCATTGTATAGGGCAATGGCCGCGGCAAATTGCTGCTGTTGGTAATAAATATCTCCTAGGTTATAGCGAACAAAGATTTGGGACTCCGAATCCCCTACCTCTTCAAATAACCGCAAGGCCTTCAAGGATTTCTCCAGAGCCTCGATTAAGTCGCCTCGCCGATTCGCTACATTTGCGAGGTTACCGGCCGCACGGGCAGCAAAAACCTTATCGCCCAGTTTTTCAAATACCAGCAAAGCCTCCGTGAACCGTGCTTGGGCTTTGCCTAAATCAGGTTCAAAATGAAAGGTGAGTGTTCCTAATCCGTTCAGCATTTTGCCTTGGGCCAATTCGGCCCCCGAACCCCGGGCTTCTTCCAGCCCACGCTCAAATAGGACTCTGGCTGTATCCAAATGGCCCAGAATCATGCTGAGCCAGCCCACGATGTATTGAGCATCTAGTTTCCCCGGTAGATACCCCAAGCTATCGGCCAGCCGGTAGGCGGGTAAGGCATAGCTCATGCACTGGACAGAATCGGTGTTTTTGTACTGGTTAGCCAATTGGTTGGATACGTCTATCCATTCCTCATCGGGCAGGTCCAAATTCAACCGCTGGGTCAGCGAGTCCACCAAAGCTGCCTTCTGGGCGAAGTTCTGGTTAGGGAGGGAAAGAAACAGTATAAGTGCTATGGTGCCAAGAGTTCTCACTTTGGACTTCTTTTGAGCCGTCCGATCATCTAAAAATTGTACAAAAACACCCATAATTAAAATTGGCTATATCAAGGAATTAAAGATACAGGATGTATTGTTCTTTAACCTTAACTAGCAGTAGACAAAGTGTGACACTTAACGAAGAGTGGTGCTCCCAAAACGTGGGAAACATCGTGTATTTGCATTAAAAATACATTTTATAGTTTAGGTCGTTTGCTTTGGTAATTTTTTTTGAAATTGGTGCCTTAGGTAGGATACTATAGGTTTGTGGTTCAATAGGCAATGTAGCACCCCATGGAGGCAACGGAGATAAGAACAATTTTGGTAGTGGACGACCAAAAGGAGATCATACGGATGATCGCCGCGGAACTGAAGACCAAAAATCCCAGCTACCGGGTGATCAATGCCAGCAATGGGGAGATGGGGGTGCAGGTAGCCATGTCTCAGCGGCCGGACGTGATCATTATGGACTGGGATATGCCCATAATGAACGGAATAGAAGCCACTCGTAGGCTGCGCAATGAAAAGGAAACCCACCAGATTCCCATCGTGATGGCCACGGGCCAAATGACGAGCCCGGAAGATCTACGGGTAGCCCTGGAGGCCGGTGCTACGGACTACGTGCGCAAGCCCATCGATTTTGTGGAGCTCTCCGCCCGCATCAATACCGCGCTACGGATTCAGAACCAATACAACGCCATACAAGAGCTGCTGCAAAGTGAGCTGGACCTAAAGAGCCGCAAGCTGAGCACCACCAGTATGCTCATAGTAGAGAAGAACGACTTGATGCAGACCTTCTTTCACGACCTGGCTGAGTTGGAGGAGGCCATCAAGCGGGGGCACTCTGATGGTCAAAAGGAGCTGAAGGAGCTCAAGCGCCGAATCTCGAACCACCTGGAGGTGGACAACAGCTGGGAGACCTTCAAGCTGCACTTTGACGAGGTGAATCCTAACTTTTTTGAGGAAATACAGAAGCTGGCTCCGGACCTAACCCACAAGGACCTAAAACTGTGCGCCTACGTGAAGCTAGGTATGGATAACAAGCAGATTGCCCGCCTACTGAATATTACGCCCGCCAGTACGCGTACCTCTCTCACTCGGCTGAAGAAAAAGCTGGGGCTAGACCAAGAGGAAGGCCTTCGGCAGTTGTTGGCTTCGCTGTAAATTAGATACAAGACATAAGAATCAAGAGCCAAGACATAACAGCCTTGGACATAAGGACTTCCACAAGGAAGTGTTGCTTTGCTATTTTGTCTTGTTTTTTATGTCTTTAAGCGGAGTGGTCCGCTTCCACTTCGTTGAGGAGGTCTTCGTACCGTTGTTGGTTACCTGTGTAGGCAGCATCCAAAACCTGCTGAACCCACTGGTTGGCTTCTTTCTCGGAATCAGCCACCAGTTTATCAAGCAATTGCTCTATCTCGATGGCTTCAAACACAGGAAGCGAGCGTAGCTGTGGTAGTAAGGCGAGGATGCGCTTTCGGTCGGTATCGGGGATGATAAAATGAGTAGCCTGAGGGATGGCAGAAGCTTCCGTTCGTTCTTCGAGGCTAGCCAAGGGCAAAGTAAAGAAGAACGTAGTCCCCTGCCCCACTGTAGAGTCAACTTGCAGGTCGGAATCGTGCGCTGCCAGCGCCAGCTTGCAGAAGGTGAGACCCAGCCCGGTGGATTTGACGCCGCCGGAGGCTCTGGCATCTACCTGACCAAAGGCTTCGAAGATGGTCGTCAGTTGGTCAGCGGGAATTCCCTGCCCTTGATCGGATACCGAAACCTGTACTTGGTCTCCTACTACACGGGCTCCGATCTTTACCTCACCGTGCATGGGAGAGTATTTGATGGCGTTGGTCAATAGGTTGGTGAGCACCCGCCTCAGAAAATCGGCCTCACCAAGTATGCCAACTGCCGGGGGCAGGTCCAGCTTGAGCTGCTGGTTCCCGTTGGATAACAGCGGCCGTACCTGCTCGGCAGCTTCGTCCACTAGCTGGTTAAGGTCTACCGGCGCCCGCTCCAGCACTACCTCGGCCTGCTCAAATTTTTGTACGTCCAGCATGTTGTTGACCAGCTGGAGCATCTGCTTGGCCATTTCCTGCGTATTGCCCTTTTCACTGGAGTGATGAAGAATGACGCTGAGGGGGTTCTTAAGGTCATGCACCAGCATGCCCGTCATGGCCTCCTTGAAACGGCTGAGCTCACTAATAGTCTCGTTTTTCTGCTGTAGAGCGTGGTTGGTCCGGCGACGGTTGCGCAAGTTGATGAAGAAAAACACGAGCACAGCGATGAGCAACAGGATGCCCGCCAAGGAGAGATTGCGCAAGTTGCGCTCCTGTAAAACGGTAGCCTGT
>DMST01000169.1:8876-15223 GCA_003454975.1 Cytophagales bacterium
GGGCAGCGGCTTGTTCTGCTACCGCCCGCTCCTGCTCAAACTGGTAGGTATTCTCCAAGGTAGTGATCTCTCGTATCTTCTCAGAATTGACCAGGCTGTCACTGTAATACTTGTAACCACCCGAGTGGTAGTAAGCCCGCTCGTAGTTACCCAAAGCAGCATAGGTTTCGGCCAATCTTTGGGAGGCATTGCGCAGCGCAGCAATAGCTCCTCTTTCTTCGGAAGCGGCATAGGCTTGCTGACCGTATCGCAGGCTTTCCTGATAGCGCCCCAGGTTGTAATACACCTCAGATAACCCAGTGGTGACGAGTGAAAAATCGGTCCCCCGGCCTCCGAGTTCATTCAAAACCGATAGGGCCTTTAGAAAGGCTTGCTCCGCCGCTTGGTTTTCCTTCCGCACCAGAAATACTCCTCCGATTTTGGTAAGAATATTCGCTTCCCTCAAGGGGTCCTCTAACTGCAGAGCCAACGCACGGGCACTGGAGTAGAAATCGAGCGCAGTATCCAATTGATCTTTCATGTAGGCTATTCGGCCCAACTCCCGCAAGCTGGAAAATACTTGCCCCCGGTTACCCACTTGCTCGGCCAGGGTTAGCCCCTCCGCCACGTACTTTTCGGCTTCTTGGTAGTCTTGTAACGTACTGAAAAGGCTGCCCAGATTATTGAGGGTATAGGCCAGCAGCACCTGGTGGTCTACTTCAATGGCAATGGTACGGGCCTCTTGCATACACTCAATAGCCTGTCGGGTCTTGCCCTGGAAGCTGTACACATTGCCCAGGTTCATCAAGTTGATGCCCCTGGATCGTTGGTTGCCTAAGCTATCTGCCCAACGGATGGCATTCAGATATCCTACAATGGCTTCGTCATACCTACCCAAACGTTTGTATACATTGGCTAAGTTACCCGTATTGCTCACCAACTGGCGTCCCAAACCCAGCGACCGCGAAAGCTCTAAGGCCTTTTGGTAATGGACTATGGCGGTATCGTAAATACCCTTACGCTTATAATAGACGCCCAATCCTGAATGGGCCTTGAGCTGTATTTCATCACTAGCCACTTCGGCGCCCAGCTCCTGCATGCGCTGTAGCCAAAAGAGTTGTTGCTCATTCTTCTCTTGGGACTGATAAAGCGTAGCGTATAACCCCGCGGCCTTAGCTTGGTATTCCAGATCACCAGCAGTTTCTGCAAATGACCACAGGGTATCCGCCCAGGACATAGCCGAACCTGGATCGCTATTCTTCAGACTGAAGGAGAGATTGTAAAGAGCGACTATCTTTTCGGCAGGTTCCGTTGCTTCTTCCAGGTGCCGGTACAGGCTATCCAGCACTTCTTGGGGTTGTCCCCAAGCAGAACCATTAAACAGAAACACTGCCAGAGCCATCAGACTTAGGCCTAGCTTGCTACGCCAACCACGGTTCATACTATGTAGGTAAGGAATAAAGATAACGGATCCCTAAAATAGGATTTTCTCAAAAGAACCTATCTTTCTCCTAAGAAGAGCAGGCGCAGAACTTCTTCTTTTTAGCGCGTCTACACTTCCATGGTGCTCAGCAATTCCTCGTAGGCCATTTGATCGCCTTCGTAGGCGGCATTGAGGACAGAATCTACCCAGGCCGAAACATCGGCCTCGGCCTCCAGAGAAATCTTATCCAGCAAGGCCTCAATCTCAATGGCTTCGTACACCTCCAGGGCCTTGAGCTGGGGGAGGTACATGGCAATGCGCTTCCGATCAGCTTCGGCCAGAACAAAGCCACTGGACGATCTCTCGTCTAACGGTTCGTCCCGATGGAAGATGGAAGGATCGGTTCGTTGAAGGGTAAAGAAGAAACTATTGCCCGCACCGCGCCATTCCCACCTCAGTTTTACTTGATGGGCTACTAAAACCAACTCACTGTACCGGAGTCTGATTCCGTTAGCCGTTACTTCACTACCCACAGGGGCTAGCCCATCTCCTTGGGTGTTGGTAGCCATTTTTTGGCCTTGGTCCTTAATCACTACCAGTACCTCACCGCCTTCCGGTAAAGCCCGGAAGTTGACCACACTGCCAGAAGGTGAGATCTTGATGGCCTGGGTAAGTAAATTGACGAGCACCGGTAACAAATACCTGGCATCCGCCTGCACCATCAGATCACGCTCGATCTTGGCCTTTATCTTCATCTCCTTTTTAGAAAGTAGAGGGCGTACCTGCTCTATGGCATCAAAGGCCAACCGAAAGAAGTTCGTGGGTTTCAGTTCCAGGGTAACCTCTGAGGTCATCAAACCGGGCATTTCCACCACATTGTTCACCATCGTGAGCATGCGCTGGGCTTTGTGCCGGGTGCGCGAACTGCCCGTTTCCCGGTGCAGAATTTTCTCTAAGGGAGCTTTTACTTCTTCCGATAATACCTGGGCTGTGGAGCGCTGAAACTGAGAAAGAGCTTGCGTAGACCTTACTTTTAGGGCCTTGAGTCTCCAGCGAAACCAAACAAGGAGCAGAGTTATGATGCCTACGGCAATGGAGGTGACTAGCCACAGCATACCTTGTAAACGTTCCACCTCCAACGTCTGTCCATTGGTAGGTTGCCCCTGGGCCATAGCCGTTTTGTCCCAGGCCTGAGTAGCAATCATCAAGAACAGGATAAGGAAAGGTCGTACTTTCCTTATGCTAGAAAGCCGGTGGGGAAAAATACCGCACATTGCAAAAAGACGTTTTGGCAGAACCATTGAGATTGGCTCTGTCTCTTTGCAGAGGACAAACTCAGGTTCCAGGTAGTTTTAGTGAGAGAATTAAAATATGCTGAAAATTACCGATCTAGGATACACCACCCAACCCTTATCGGTAGACAAAACGTTACAGTAAAGTTTAGTTTCACCGTTCGGTGGAGTTTACCCATCAGATCAAACCAAAATACCTATATGAAGTGAGCAGATAGGGTGGTGGCAAAGTTTTTTTCTGGAGCCGCTGTCATATTTTGAACATCCAGGATACTAACCCAATAAACACACTACCATGCGCTCATTTTTACTTTTGCTTTGCGTTCCCATTCTATCATTGCATGCCCAAGACTTAGATTCTGCACAATGGAAAAGGCTGGCAGCTTGGCAAGCTGAGGCAGGTCCTGCCCGGCTGGAGGTAGGTGTAATGAAGGGGGGAGAAATCACCTGGTATTCCGTACTGGCCGATACTATTCTGATCAATCAACCTACCGAATTGTACTACGAGATAGGCTCCATCACCAAGCCGCTGATGGGTATGGCCTTGCAAAAATACCTGGAAGGGATCAGGGAGGATCTGGAAACTCCGGTATCAGATTGGCTACCGGACTCCCTGGTTTGGGCAGGCCAAGGACCGGACACCATCCGTTTGCGGCATTTGGTTACGCACAAGAGCGGTATGCCCCGCATGCCGGGCAACCTACAAGCCAGTATAATTAATCCGTTCGATCCTTTTCTGAATTACCAGCCTACTCATTTGTTCGCTTGGATGGAAGCCTGGGAGCCGGAGCGTGCGCCGGGGGACGGCTTTGAGTATTCCAATTTGGCCGCTGGGTTGGCCACCTACGCCACCTTGTTACGGAGCGGGCTATCCCTCAGTGAATACACGGATCAGTATTTCATCCAGCCGCTGGGTTTGCAGGAAATCGGGTACGATATACCCGACTCCCTGGGTATTAAACCCTATCACACCACTGGCTTCAACAGTGTCCGTTGGCACTTCACAGAAACATTGGCCGGTGCCGGCGCTTTGCGGGCTACCCCAGCAGGGATGGGTGATCTACTCCAGAAGTTGGCTACCCCCTCTCCTACCACCGCTGCCTGGATCCGCCGCAGCGTAGCACCGCTTGACGATTCGGACATTGGCACCATTGCTACCTTCTGGATACACAACGAGGTAAAGGCTACAGAGAAGACTTACATCTGGCACAACGGCCAGACCCAAGGGTACGAGACTTTTATGGCCTGGATAGAAGGCGAGGACACGGGGCTGATTATGCTAAGCAACCGTGCAGCCGAGGTGGTAACGCCTATGGGCATGGCATGGATGCAGGAGTTGGGCCAATGGGAATAATCCCTTGCTGGACCGCATGCACAAACAGGCAGTGGGGAGCCATTCCTACCTCCAGTGATTGGGGTTGTGCCAACCTACGGTAGTCTCGAAAGGGGAATCTGCAGTTGGTGTGGGCGGTTTTCGGCCTTATCGAATGGGGTACCGTCTACGTGTTTGGCGCCCATAAATAGCAGGCCACTATGGAAGTAGATCAGGTCATAGTCAGACACAATTTGCCCTTCCTCAATATGGAACATGGGAAATGCTTTTCCCAGAATGTCTTTTTTCTCTCCCACTGCAAACGGCTCCATCCCTTCGGGCAAGCCCATATTCAGCATCTGGGCCGACTGTTCGTGCAGGGGCGTTACGGCAAAGCCTTCGTTGAGAACGTAATCAATCACCCAGGCACCTTTGGCAATGGGATGCTCTTCGCCCCAATTCAGCGCTCCTTTGAACTCGAATTCCAGCAGAGGCATCTGGCCGTAGTTATCAGCAAACATGGTAATGGTGCCTACAAATTGGTCCTTGGATAGGTAGTGGAAATGACGCTTCAGAAAGGTAGGATCGATCTTACCACTTCCGGTACGGTCCTCAGTAGGTCTCAGTTCCACACTGAGACTCGCCCATTCGCCCAGGGCATAGGTTTGAACTTCTTCTAAGGTAAGGGGAGTGTCGATGGCAGTTGCGCTCATGATCTTGTCGTGTTTGAGGTTCTAGTTTTATGATTTGACTCACAAACTTTCTAACTATGTATGTTCAAATCAAGTAGTCATAATTAAATGCTATAGTCATAAAAAAATGACTATAACTGATTTTCAGATAGTTAACAGAAAATATTCATGGATAAAGTTGAGCATGCCGATTGTCCGGTCACCTATTGTATGAGTAAGATCGGGGGCAAGTGGAAACCTATTCTCATTTATTTGATCCGCAAAGGAGCCAACCGTTTCGGTATGTTGGAGAAGGGCATTGAGGGCATCACCAAGCAGATGCTTACCAAACAGTTGCGCGAGCTAGAGGCCGATGGTATTCTGGAGCGGAAGATATACCCGGTAATACCACCCAAAGTGGAGTATTTTTTTACGCCCTATGGTGAAACCCTCTTCCCCGTCATCGAGGCCATGAGCACCTGGGGACTTGAGCATATGGAAACGGTGGAGAAAGCGTGATACCATACTTCCTCTTCCCCAGCAGAGAAGCCTTTTCCAAATGTTCGGTTTTGGCAACTCGCGTACGTATTTGAACAGTCACCTGATTCAAAAACCACCTTCAAGCTTAAAAAACAAAGAACAAGGTATTGGCATGTAACTTGCAATACATAGAACCTTGCATGTAAAACCATATTTCATGACCTTGAAAACGATCCTAATAAGCTTCACCACCCTAGGTGTCCTCTTGTTACCCCTCAGCGTATTGGCCCAGAGGGTCGATTATGACTCACTTAGGCCCGTCTGGCAGGCCGATAGTCTTTTTTGGGAAGCTTACAACGCCTGCGATGTAGCCGGAATGATGCAGTTTGTGGCTGAAGATTTTGAATTTTATCATGACCGGGGCGGGCTTACGGAGGACAAAGGAGTTTTTGAAACCGGTTTGGAGAACGGGTTATGCGCTGAGAGTGGCTATCGCACACGGAGAGTAGCCGTGCCCAATAGCCTGGTGGTGCACCCCGTTCCCGGGCATGGGGCCATCATGGAGGGAGATCACCTCTTCTATGAGCGGGCCCCGGGCGGGCAAGAATACCTGGCTGGAAAAGCCCGCTTTACCCACGTTTGGGTCAACCAAGCCGGGCAGTGGCAAATGACCCGGGTACTGAGCTACGGACATACACCGGCTACTACAGCAAGCTTGCCCAACGCAGCCTATGGGCCTTTGAGTGAGGCCGAGCTTCAGGCATACACCGGAGAATATGAAAGTGCTAACACCGGCAAAGTGACCATAAGTCTATCTGAAAATGGTCTGGTACTGTCCTCTCCTCGTTTTGAATTTACCTTGCACCCCCAGGCACCTCACCAGTTTGCTTTGCCAGACCGTCCGGTAGTTTTTCAGTTTGAAGCAGATTCCGAGGGCAATATCCTGGGGTTTGTGGTCCAGGAAAATGGCCTGGAACAGGATAGGTTGGTCAAGCAGAAATAACTTCCAATTCAGAACATCACAAGCTTCCCTTTTGTCTGGCCCTGGGAGTTCCCTAATGCGGGCGTAGCACAGACAAGCCCCCAAAGAAAAAGCCCTGGCTATTCTATCTAGTCCGGGCTTTCTCATAAGGCACTTAGCGTGTTAGTAAACTATCTGGTGGCGAACCGTGGCGTAATTATCCCCAATG
>DMST01000169.1:15272-15940 GCA_003454975.1 Cytophagales bacterium
GGGGTCATACAGCCGTAAAAACACCCAACCAGCAGGCAGCTGTTGTATCCCTATTTCCGGGCTGTGCCGGGTGCTACGCCCGACATAGAGTTGCCGGCCGGTGAGGGAGATTACCTCTACCTCCACCACTTCACTAGCAGGCATTTGGTAGAAATAGTCCGTAAAATCTAAGGTACCTGATCCCGTATTGGAAGGCCGGAGAAAACCGATTCCAACGCCACCGCCAAAGCAGTTGGCGCTAGACGAAGTAGCACTGAGGTGCCGCCAACCGCTCCAGCCGCAATGGTTCTTGTTGGCGCGTACGGCATACACCTGATTACTCCTAGAAGCACTAGAGGTACGAATGAGCAAGGAACCGGTGTTCTGCCCCGCAAGGATGGTAGCCCCAGTAATGCTCCACTGATAGGCTGTGGTAGGATAGTCTGGGTTGGTATCGATGGGGTGTAACTCCAAGGTGGTATTGGGACAGGTTTGGCCCATGGTGCCGTTCATAGACCAATCAAAGCCCCAGACCTCGATGCCGGTTGGCTTGGCGGTAGGGGCACCCTGTACGGAGACCGTTTTGGTATCGGAACAGCTGGTGGACCCGCCGTTGGTGTAGCTTACGGAGATGACCCCGGTGCCCGCATAGCTGCAGTTATCGGAGCGCACGTTCAAGGTTTTGGTAC
>DMST01000377.1 GCA_003454975.1 Cytophagales bacterium
CTGCGGCGCACACTTCCGAGAGGAGTACCAAACCGAAGAAGGGGAAGCCCTGCGCCGCGACGAGGAATACGCCTATGTATCGGCCTACGCCTACCAGAAAGGCGAATTTGTGTTGCACAAAGAACCCTTGGAATTTGAAAACGTGACCCCCACAGAAAGGAGCTACAAATAATGCAGGTGACATTTAAAATTTGGCGGCAGCCTGGTCCAGAATTTCCTGGCCAGTTTCAGGAATACCCCGTGCAGGGCCTTACCGAGGACATGTCCTTTCTGGAAGCGCTGGACTACCTCAACGAGACCCTGGTGCGCCAAGGCGAGGAGGTTGTGGCCTTTGAGTACGACTGCCGGGAGGGTATCTGCGGACAGTGCGGTGTATATATTAACGGCCGGGCACACGGCCCGCACGACCACATGACCACCTGCCAGCTGCACTTGCGCAGCTTCCAGGATGGCGATACCATCACCGTGGAGCCTTGGCGGGCAAGGGCCTTCCCCATCATCAAGGACCTGGTGGTGGACCGTTCGGCTTTGGACCGGATCATGCAGGAGGGAGCCTACATCTCCGCCAAAACGGGTACGGCCCCGGAAGCCAACGCCATCTTGATACCCAAGGAGCAATCCGACACGGCCATGGACGCGGCGGCCTGCATTGGTTGTGGGGCCTGTGTGGCTACCTGCAAGAATGCCTCGGCCTCATTATTCACTGCGGCCAAGATCAATCACCTGAATCGCTTACCGCAAGGCAAACCCGAGCAGCATCAGCGAGTAAAGGGCATGGTAGACCAGATGGAAGCGGAGGGCTTTGGTGGGTGTTCCTTCACGGGTGCCTGCGAGGTAGAATGCCCTGAGGGCATCTCCATCACCAACATCGCCGAGATGCACAACCGCTACCTACGTGCGAAGCTGTTTGGATAATAAGCAGGGAAGACTGGCGCGAGCATCCGCTCGTGCCACACCATACAGAGAGCGTCTCGCTCAAGGGTGCATACTGGGAGTGTGACGTTCCTCCGGGCTAGGTCCGAGGTGGACCCTCAAGCCAGGGTTCTAATTTTTGGATTAGGATTACGAATGATAACGTTGTTTTATCAATTTCATTACGATATTTCAATCATTTTTGCGGTTGTGTTTCATGGAATACAAAAAAACATCGAATATCTTTGCAATACAAACATCATCAATTGGTATGCTTCTCCTTTTTTTGAAGCACATCACTCTATCTGGGAGCCGCAGGAAACTCCTGCGGCCCCACAATTTTTAGTAGACCATGACTCCACTGAACGAGACGTTTAGCCACATCCGGCAGGAATTGGGCAAACCCTATGAAGATTTAGAATTTCTCCTGACCGCACTTCAGGCGGTATTGACCAAAAATGGCGAAGCAGAGATCGCTGCCGATATCCCTTGGGTATCCGATAACGGTCTTGGCGTAGATCAGATTACCCCTAAACACGTGCAGCTTTATTCACTCGTTTTCCAACTGGTGAATATTGTGGAGATCAACGGGGCGGTACAAGCCCGTAGGAAGAAAGAAGACGAGTCCTTACAGTCCATCAACGGTTTGTGGGCCAATAACTTTCAGGAGCTGATGGACCAGGGATTCCGACCAGAGGAAATTCTGGAAAGTATGCCCGAAGTGGCTATTGAACCAGTTTTGACCGCTCACCCCACCGAAGCAAAACGCGCCACCGTGCTGGAACACTACCGTGAGCTATACCTGCTGATGGTAGAGCGTGAGAACTCCATGTTTACCCAGGCGGAGCTTACCAACATAGAGCACAACATAGAGCAGTCTCTCTACCGAATTTGGAAAACGGGCGAAATCTATCTGGAAAAGCCTGCCGTAGAGGACGAACTACGGAATATCCTCCATTACCTGGTTAATATTTTCCCAGAGGTGATCCCCATACTGGACCGCAGGATGCTCCAGGCGGCCAAACACGTGGGCCTGGATATTGATGCCATTTGCGAAGCTCACCAGTTTCCAAGAATTACCTTCGGTGACTGGGTAGGAGGGGACCGTGACGGCCACCCGTTGGTAACGGCGGAAGTGACGCAGTATACTTTGAACCAGCTGCGGCTCAATGCCTTTGTGGTGATCCGGCGCAAGCTGCTTCGGTTGGTGCAGCGCCTTAGCTTCGACCAGCCCCTGGCTGAAACTCCCCGAGAGATGCAAGGGCGCATTCACGCCATGGTGATCGAGCTGAAGGACAAGGGCTCTGAAGCGCTGGAACGGAACAAAGGTGAGGCCTTTCGCCAGATGCTCAATTTGATGTTGTACAAGTTGCCTGTAGCCACCATGCGTGGGCATGCTACCGAGCTAGTAGATGATCAACCGGGAGCCTACGTGCATTCTCAGCAGCTGCGTGAGGACTTGCAGCTCTTGCAAAAAGCCTTGGTGGCTTACGGTGCCAAATCGGTGGCCTATGACGAAGTCACCACCGTCATCCGGATTATTGATGCGTTTGGCTTTCACTTGGCTGCACTGGATATCCGACAAAACAGCGCCTTTCACGATAAGGCGGTAGAGCAGCTACTGCAGGCCTCGCAAGCCGAAGAGACCAACTTCAGCGAGTGGCCTGAGAAAAAGCGGGTAGACTTCCTCAATCAGGAACTGAAATCGGCCCGGCCTTTTGTACATCCCAAGGCAGCGCTAGGGCCCCAGGCCACCGCCGTTATGGAAGTGTACCGCACCATTGCTGAGCATACCCAAAAATACGGCACCAACTGCATTGGGTCCTTCATTGTGAGCATGACCAGGTCACTGTCCGACCTTTTGGTGGTCTACTTGCTGGCTCGTGAGGCAGGATTGACCTTCATGGAAGATGGAGGTATGACCGCTAAGATTCCCGTAGTGCCCCTGTTGGAGACCATCGAGGACCTGGAAAACGGGCCGCTGATCCTGGACCAATTCCTGGCGCATCCTATCACCCAGCGCACGCTGGCACACGTGCAGCAGCAGTACCGCTGGAAGCAACCCGTGCAGCAGGTGATGGTAGGCTATAGTGATAGCAACAAGGACGGCGGCATTATGGCCAGCCAATGGAACCTGTACAAAGCCCAATTCCACTTGTCGGAGCTAGGGGAGAAGCTAGGCGTGAAAATCCGCTTCTTCCACGGTAAGGGTGGGTCCATCAGCCGGGGTGCTGGTCCTACGCACTACTTTATCAAGGCGATGCCGCACGGAGCCCCCAACGGTGACCTGAGACTGACAGAGCAAGGGGAAACCATTGCCCAGAAGTATGCCAACAAGGTCAATGCAGCCTATAACCTGGAACTACTGGCCGCCAATACACTGAGTAAGTACCTCAAGAAAAAACAAACCAAACGTAGTTTCCATCCTCTGGCCGAAACTCTGGAATGGCTGGCCAACCGCTCCAAAGAGCACTACGAAGCCATGATGAAGTCAGAAGGCTTTATCACTTTCTTTCGACAGGCCACACCCATCGATGCCATCGAAAAGAGCAAGATTGGCTCCCGCCCAGCCAAGCGTACCGGTATGAACACTCTGGATGACCTACGGGCCATCCCCTGGGTGTTCTCCTGGAGCCAAGCCCGGGTACACATGACCAGCTGGTACGGCCTGGGCAGCGCCCTCAGCGATTTGCAAGCAGAACAACCTGAGCAATATGAGGCCTTCAAAAAGGCCTTGAAAACGGACTCGTTCATGCGCTACGTGTTCACCAACATCGATACCAGCCTGGCGGCTACCGATGAGGATATCTTCAAGCTATACCTTGGTCTGGTAAAAGACGAGGCCATTCGGGAGAAATTCGGAAATGGTTTTCTGGAAGAATTGGCCCGCATGCGCATGCACATGCAAGAGTTGCTCGGTCGCTCGCTCAAGGAGCGCCGCAGAAATCACTACTACTCCAACCAGCTGCGTGCCTCGCTCATGCAACACTTGCATGAAAAGCAGGTGGACCTGCTACGCAATTGGCGGCAAATGTTGGCCGAACAACACCCGGACACGGAGAAGATCCAGGTAGAGCTCTTGCTCACCATCAATTCCCTCTCTGGCGCCATGCGGAATACGGGTTAAGGTACGGTTGTGGGGCTCTTTCAGGGCACCCCTTTTAAAAATTGTATTAGAAAATCCCCTCCTTACTTTAAGGAGGGGTGCCGCAGGCGGCTGGGCCAGCACACCGGGAGGTTTGAACCTCATCGGCTAGTAACTTTTATGTGCCTAACTGGCCGATAATCATAAAACCAATGGTCCGCCCAAAGGAAGCTGTCGCAAGCGGTCCGCTTGTGACGGTGATTAGTGAAAGCTGGTAGCTTTCCGAACGCGATAGCGTTCGCATAGACGAGCCGTGAGCAGAACAGGACCCCAAGCTCATATTCTTGCCCATCCCCTTATAAGCCAAGCGCCCCGCTTCCGCTGAAGCCGCAGGCTTCCCATGGCCTACGCATTGAAAGCAGAACGCTTTCAATAGAAATCCCTTTCCCCAGAAGGCAACTTAGGGTAACGAGAGAACTTGCTCAGTGAATAATGACCTACTGCTACCCACTGCGATCGTAAGAAAATTATAGAATTACCGCTAGGGATATGTCCCTTTTTTTGTCTTTTTATTGCGTCAATCATTAGAGATTATAACACTAGAAATTGAGCAAATAGTCAAAGCGAATAAGGCTAAAAATTTTAACGCATACCATTGATTGTCAGCGTATTATTTCACGATTATACAAGTTTTTCCTGGCATTTGGGTGTGATTTAGAACTCTACAAGGTTTTCGTTAGCTCGTCCCTCATTTCTATGAGACAATAACACCAGAGAATCAGCAGATAGTGAAAGTGGTACCGATGGAATTCTGATAGGTTTA
The DNA here is from genome assembly GCA_003454975.1 of Cytophagales bacterium. GTDB lineage: Bacteria > Bacteroidota > Bacteroidia > Cytophagales > Cyclobacteriaceae > DMST01. Next base: position 4,821 of record DMST01000377.1, read on the forward strand.
TCGCCTGTGGTTTTTAACCCGATATCTAAAGCCTATGAAATATCAGACTACAAGTTATTGCTGCAACCCATGGAATGGGACACGTCTTTTTGCACCGCCACCGTGATTACTGATTTCATCCGAATCTACATCACGGTGTCACCAAAGCTGGTGATGCTAACCCACGTTCTTATATGCAGAGCATGTAGGAGCTAAAAAGTTGACACTTAAAAAGAAACACTAACTCACATTTACTACTACTATGAATTCAAAATCGATTTTAGATAGCAGGCTCTTACTAGGTACATTCGTGCTGATCCTATTTAGCCTCCCATATTTCCCTGTATTAGGGCATGGCACCGTAACGAGCCCGGCTAGTCGGGTATGGACCTGCTTTCAGGAAAACCCTGAGAGCCCTGAGTCTCCGGCTTGTATCGCTTCTATTGAAGGATATGGGACTCAGGCTTTTTACGATTGGAACGAGGTGGCCCGAATGGATGCCAACGGCATGCACCGGCAAATTATTCCTGATGGGCAGCTGGCCAGTGCCGGACGGCCCGACAAATACGGTGGCTTAGACCAAGTAAGGAACGACTGGATCGCTACTCCCGTGACCCCAGGTCCGTTTACCGTTACCTGGACCATGAATGCACCCCACGAGACCCTGTACTTTGATGTTTACATAACCAAAGAAAGTTGGACGCCGGACCAACCGTTGACGTGGGACGCGTTGGAGCTGTTGGTAAGAACAGGCCCCAGGCCCTCTTCTACTCGAGATGATATAGATGTGATATTGCCTCCTAGAACGGGAAAACACGTAATCTATAGCATATGGCAACGGTCGTTGAGCCCAGAGGCATTTTACTCCACGAGTGATGTTGACTTTGGTAATGACCCAGGCCAGAATGTTGCTCCCATAGCTGCCTTTGCTTTCGATAACGGAAGATGTGGTGGCCCAGAGGTGGCATTGGATGCTTCGGACTCCTATGATGCCAACCGAGACTCACTTACTTATACTTGGGACTTGGGAGATGGCACTACGGCTAGTGGTCCTGTGGTTTCGCACACTTACGGCCAGCTGGATAGCGCCACTATTACTTTGATTGTAAGCGATGGAGTATTGGCGGATACGATACAGCAGACCATCACCAACCTAGTACCGGACCCCAATTGTACGTTGAATGATTGCCCTTATGGCACGCCAACGGCAGCCCCTTTGCCGAGTATTGTGGGTACCTACGGACACGCGCATGTTTTGGGTGAGGGTGGACCGGACTTAAGCAACGTGACTAATTTTGCGATCAACTGGGATCTGAGGAACAATGGTTTGTACCACATGGCAGTAAATACCAATAACGGTTCACCCGGATGGTACGTAAATCTAGGGGCCCTAGCCACCCAAAGTTTCAATTCCCCAGAGCCGGAAATTACCCTCACGGGAACTGGCTTTGATGGGCTGGACGGTACGTACTACGTTACCATTGATAGTGGCAATTTTGTGATGGTACCGGTAGACCGGAGCTTTACGATTTACTTCAGTAATTCGGCGGTAGCACCGCACTGCGGAAGTTCTGGGCATCATCATGGGCACGGGCATAGTCACCGAAGCACAAACCCATCGCTACTTACTGAGTCCGCATCGTACATGATTTATCCTAACCCCGCAGCGGATGTAGTTACCATCCGGAGCGAGTCGGATCTGGTTAATAGCACGATTACGTTTGTAGACGTGCTGGGCAAAGAGGTAAAATCGATAAGGATCCAGGAGCACGTTTACACGAGAGAAATTGTGATTTCTGATCTGAAAAAGGGCATGTACTATTTGAAAATAATTGATGAGTCAGGTTCTGTGAGTGCCTCTAGAGTATATGTGGAGTAAGACAGTACCTCCATTCTTTATGCATTGACCCGATGATTATTTCTTGAGTATGACAGCAGCCCTCCCGGCATTCGGGGTGGGCTGCTTTTTTAGGAGTTGGGTGGTGGCGCTACACGCTCACACCCACAACGATGTAGAGAGAAATTGAGTCATCCCAAAACCCAAGGGCCTCTTGTGAAGTTCTACTGACATTGATTTGGAACCTCAATATTTTTTCCACGTCTAGTCTATGCTCGTATCCATTTTTGGTGAAATATTACTCCTTTTTGCTGTGATTGACCCCTTAGGTACCGTACCTGTGTACCTGGAAGCCACCAAGCAATTTGATGCCAAGCACAAGCGCATGATTGCGATACGCGCCTCCATCATCGCTTTCATTATTCTGCTGTTTTTCATTGTGGTGGGGCAGATGATTCTAGAAGGGATGAGTGTATCGCTGGATGCCTTCCAGATTTCTGGTGGGGTAATCCTCTTTCTGTTTGCCCTCACCATGATCTTGGGCGACGGCAAACCGGAATACGAGAAAAGCCACATTACGGACTACAAGCACGTTACCATTTTCCCAGTAGCCATCCCCTCCATTGCCTCGCCTGGGGCCATAATGGCGGTGGTCCTCCTTACCGACAACCACCTGTATAACTTCCAGGAGCAATCCTTTACCACCCTGCTCGTATTGCTGGTAGTACTGCTTACCATGGGCATCCTCATGGT
>DMST01000164.1 GCA_003454975.1 Cytophagales bacterium
ACCCCCCGAGTAGGAGAAGGTGGTGTTGGGTGGGTCTTTCACCTGAATTTTAGGCTCCCAGAGGTGGGTATGCCGCGATCCGTTCAGAATCGAGGTAAGATCGGGCAATCCTTTTCGGCTATGCCGGTAGCCAAGAAAGCCGTGTACGTTGGTGCCGCCGGTATGATTCAGCAGTTGGGCCACCGAAGGTATAGAAGCTTCCTTGTCGGCTTCCAATTGCCATCCTTTCAGATACGTATTGACGGGAGCATCCAGATTTATCTTCCCCTCCTGTACCAAGCGAAGAATAAGCACGGAAGTAAGGCTTTTGCTGATGGAGGCAGCCTGAAAGATGGTCCCCTGTGTTACGGGCTCCTGAGCCGTATTTTTCACCCCAAATCCTTCGGCGTAGGTGATCTCACCGTTGATGGCGATGGCTACACTCAAACCTGGAATGTTATGGGTTTTCATGTAAGCTAAGATGACGCTTTCGTCAATAGTGGTTCGTTGCGCTGCTGCCCAGGTTGGCAGCCCTACCAATAAGAGGAAGAGGAGGTTTTTGGTCAATACCATCGGTGTGTTGTTGTCAGCGTTATGAAATTACCGGACCCATACATGGCCGAAGGTATCCGGTACTACAAGATATCCTTTTCTGTAAGTAGTTTGTAGGCGTTAGGTCCTGATCCTTTAAGAGGTGTCAGGTTATCCTGGCTCTCATTGAGTCCTCAGTCCTCCTCCAAAGAGAAGATGTCCTCTACGCTCACGCCTAGGGCCCGGGCAATTCTGAGAGCGGTTACCGTGGTAGGTACAAAACGTCCCGTTTCTATGGTGTTGATGGTTTTCCGGGATACCCCCACCTGCAAAGCCAGTTCTGCTTGGGTTATGTTCTTTTTGGCCCGCTCTACCTTGATCGTATTTTTTAGGTTTGCCCCTTCCATTTACGATGCCTGGCCTTCGGTTTCTTTGGCTACCCCCGTCCCTTTCTTTCCCAAAATGAGCCACATGATCAATCCAAAAAGTGCACCTCCTACGGCCCATCCTATCGCGCTTACTAGTAGAAACTCCAGATCAAAATAGTAAGACCATAAATCCCCTTCTACCTCATCAAACAGCAGGGTGATGGTTTTTAAGACGAAAGTCATAAGCACGAACATGACCAGCCCGAACCTTACGCCCATTTTCCACCAAACGCTTTTATCCAACTCCACCGGCTCATCGGGCAGGTTTTGGAACCGCTGTTTTTGTTTTTCAAGCCATTTGGCTTCCCTCGTCTCTTTCTTCCAAAACCAAAAGGGGTAGGTAAGCATAAGAATGAGCCACGAGGTGATATTGCGCAAACAAGGAATGGTTTCGCCACAGTGGGGGCAATACAAGCCGTACCAGTTTTTGAACGCTGTTTTGTGCTGGGCAGACCAAACGTTTCCTTTATGGATGGTGCCGCAGGAGGGACAAGGTACGTACGAGCGTTCGGCCAAGGGCCGCGGCGATTGTTTGTCAATGAGCATCACCTTAGGTACGCGTTGCCCCAGCAGGAGCTCATTGACGGCCAGCCCCGGATTGATGATATAGTGGAAGAAGGAGGGCTTCCGCCAATTCCATACCTCGAACCGGTCCTCATCAAGGGTCATTCGGAAGCGCGCAATGACCAATAGCTCCTCCTGTACCACCCGCATGCCCAACACGGCCACTACCCCCAAAAAGAGTCCTAGTTCAAGGACTAGCTGGCTGTTAAGTGGGTAAAAGTATGCGATGGGCAAGAGCAGTAATTGTAAAGCCAGCAGCACAAAAAATCCAGCTTGGCGGCTTTTCAGTTGGGTTTGCACGGCTAACTCATCGTTCAACACCTCTTGCAATACCCGGTCCTTTCTAATGGTCCGGTATACAGACCAAAGCTGCAACAAACTCGCCAATAGAATCACCGCGCCTAGTACTTGTAGCACGGTGAGCACCAGCGAGGCGGAGGCAAAAGCATAAGCCTGCAGGAGCCGGGCTCCGCCCCCGAGGGCAATCCCTGAAAGGCACAATCGGTACAAGGTGACTCTCCGGTTCTCCAACCGCTCTGCTATTGCGTGTTTGTCTTCCATCTCCATAACCTTAGTGTATCTTTATGATAACTATACAACCCTTTTTGTAACATGAAGGTTACAAATCTAATGCCTTTTTCTCTATCTCCGACGATCGTACAGGAAAAAATATTACTTACTCAGCTTGGGTGGGAGTAAGCGGAGTTATCTTACGGGAAGTGGGTTTGCCGTCCCTTGGGGGGCTGCAGTGGTTTTTGGGATGGAGCTTTTACTCCCGCATCCCTATAAATTTGGTAAAGGCTGCGTTTAGCTCGTCTCCTTTGCGGGTATTCACAAAGAACGTATACCCAAACCGAGACTTTCTGCTGAACATCATTTGGGACTGAAAGTCGGTATGGGTACCGCCGTGGACGTACAAGGTGTCCTGCCCATGGGGCACCACGCCAAAACCCAGACACCAGTTTGTAATGCCATCTTCGGTATACCGATTGCTGGTTTTTTCCACTACCGTGCGGGGAGTCAACATATCCTGGTAGGTTTCGGGTAATAGCCCTTCGGCGTTGATCATGGCGATCAAAAACCGAGCGTAGTTTTCGGCATTGGTATGCAGAGCACCGGCTGCGTTGAATTGATATGAATTCTGATGTGGGAGCCCTGAGCCCCAGCTTCTATCGTTCACTCGTCCCGCTACATGGCCGTATACTTTGTGATCGTACAGGTATTCGTCCCAGGTGAAGTACATATGTTTAATACCCAGGGGCTCCTGCACCAGTTCTTGGAACAGATCGCTCAAAGCATGCATGCCGTACCCCGAGTTTTTGGCAATAACCCGTGCTAAGTAATCGTACCCCTCGCCAGAATAGGTATATCCGACTCCGGGGTTTTGAAGCATATAAAAGGTGCCCCGGGGTGTGTCCAGGGAGTCGGGTGGGGTATCAAACCAACGCCAATTGGGAAACCCGGTGGAGTGGCTAAGCACGTGCCGTGCGTTTACATTTCGGTACCGGGGTTCTACCTCCATGGAAGGTTCCGGTAGGTAAAAGTGCAGAGGCCGGGTGAGTTCTATAGCGCCTCTTTCGGAGAGTTTCATGACAAAGTAAGCGAAAACAGGTTTGGAGAGGGAGGCGGCCTCAAAGATGGAATTTTCATCCAACTCCTGGCGGGTGTCAAGGTTGGCGTAACCCAGGTTTTTTTGATATACCACCTGGGCATCGTTGATGATGGCGATGGATAGCCCGGGGATTCCCAGGGAATCCATTTGATGCCTTAAAAACCCGGTAACCTCGGCGGAGGTGGCTGCCTTGCCATCGAACAATTGTAGAGTTGCATCTTCTTCGCTTACCTGGCTACTACAGGCCCCCAATAGTAGGAGCAATCCGGGGAGGATATATTGATTCATGCCAACCTTTTTGCCCACGGATACTTCCGGGTCGACGAAAGGTTACAGCCTAAGGGCTCGGTGGTGAGTAGTGCAAGGTTAGTGATCGCCTCGGCCTAAATAGGCCCGGATGGAAGCAATTTTACCCGCAGAGGTGAAAGTGATGACATCTACTACATACAACTCCTCGGTGTTATCCACCACTATTTTCAATTCGGCAGCCACGGTTTGGGCGTCTTCGTAGGTAGCCAATACATCAATCTGGATGGAATGTGCCGCTTCAAAGTTTTTGCGGGTTTCTGCTAGCGCAATTTCTTTTCCCACTACCCGGATTTTCCAATCACGGAGGATAATATCCTCAGCAAATAGGGACTCCATCGCGGCCATATCTTTGGCAGCATATCTTTCCAGATAGTACAGGCATACATCGCGGTAAGAGGTGTGGCTCATGTTCCAGTAGCGTTTGGGGTACTCGGGTGTACTTTACTTTCTTTCTGACAAAAGAGGCACCACTCGCCGGGCGAAGTCAAGCCTTACGGAGAAATCTGTTGAATTTTTCTCTGGGATTCCCCGGTTATCAAGCGGGTCTTGATGGCGATGGAAAGGATTTGGTGAAAAACTGTTTGAGCTCAGGTACAAACCCAATTACCTCTTTATCCTTGTTCTTGCGCTCTTTGTCTCCGCTCCAATAATCGTACCCTGCCTTCGTACCTCGTCAATTGAGTGTGGATAATCCCTTTTCCAAATCCGGTAGGCTAGCCATATCTTTGAGGGTTGTAGATACATCCACGCATCATGGCACAGGACGAGAACGAAACGAATCACGAAGAGGAAGTACCCCAGGATGGCGAAGGCCAACTGCAAGATGTGGTACCGCTGAGCGGCTTGTATGAGGACTGGTTTTTGGATTACGCCAGCTACGTAATCCTGGAACGAGCCGTACCTGCCGTAGAGGATGGGCTGAAGCCCGTGCAGCGGCGCATTATGCATGCCTTGAAGGAGATGGACGATGGCCGCTTCAACAAGGTAGCCAACGTGATTGGGCAGACCATGCAGTATCACCCCCACGGCGATGCGGCCATCGGGGATGCCATTGTCGGCATGGGACAAAAGGAGCTGCTGCTGGAAACACAAGGCAACTGGGGCGATATCCGTACGGGAGATAGTGCTGCGGCACCCCGGTACATTGAGGTGCGGCTGAGCAAACTGGCTCTGGAGATTCTTTACAACCCACAGACGACCGACTGGCAGCTGAGTTACGACGGTCGTAAAAAGGAACCGGTGACTTTCCCTGCCAAATTCCCCATTCTGCTGGCGCAGGGGGTAGAGGGTATTGCGGTGGGGCTGAGCACCAAGATCATGCCGCACAACTTCCAGGAGATCTGTAAGGCCTCTATGGACGTTCTGAAGGGCAAGAAGACGAATCTTCTGCCGGACTTCCTTACGGGCGGTATGATGGACGCCCAGGACTACAACGAAGGCCTGCGCGGTGGTAAAATCCGGGTGCGGGCACACATAGAGGAGCACGATAGCAAGACCCTCGCCATCAAGGATATCCCTTACGGAGTTACGACTACCAGCCTGATAGAAAGCATCTTGAAGGCCAACGATAAGGGCAAGATCAAGATTAAAAAGGTGGTGGACAACACCGCCAAAGATGTGGAGATCTTGGTGTCGCTGGCGGCTGGCCAGTCGCCGGATGTGACCATCGATGCGCTTTATGCCTTTACCGATTGTGAGGTGTCCATCTCACCCAATGCTTGCGTCATTATTAAGGACAAGCCGGTCTTCATCTCGGTCAATGAGTTGCTAAGGATCAACACCTTCCAGACCAAGGAGCTGCTGCGCCGCGAGCTTGAGATTCGGAAGGGTGAGCTGATGGAGAAACTACTCTTCAGCTCCTTAGAGAAGATATTCATCGAGAACCGGATCTACCGCGATATTGAGGAAGTGACCACCTGGGAAGGGGTGATCGAGACCATTGACGAGGGCTTGGAACCTTGGAAGCCGGAGTTTTACCGGGAGATTACCCGTGACGATATTATCCGCTTGACGGAGATTAAGATCAAGCGGATATCGAAGTACGATAGCTTCAAGGCGGACGAGCTGATGCGCAACATGCAGGAGGAGCTGGCTCAGGTGGAACACCACTTAGCCCACCTGACGGACTACGCCATTGCGTACTACCAGAAGCTGCTGGACAAATTTGGCAAAGGCCGCGAGCGCCGTACCGAGATCCGCAGTTTCGATACCATCAAGGTGCATGCGGTGGTAGCCAACAACACCAAGCTGTACGTCAACCGGAAGGAGGGCTTCATCGGGTCGGGACTGAAGAAAGACGAGTTCGTGCAGGACTGTTCGGACATCGACGATATCATTGCCTTTACCCGCAGCGGAGCCTTCAAAGTGGTGCGGATGGGCGATAAGGTGTTTGTGGGCAAGGACATCATGTACGTGGGCGTGTGGAAGAAGGGCGACGAGCGTACGGTGTACAATGCCATCTACCTGGACGGAAAGAGCGGCCGCAGTATGGTGAAACGCTTCCAGGTACCGGCCATCACCCGCGACCGCGAGTATAACGTAACCAAAGGGGAAAAGGGCAGCAAGGTGCTCTATTTTGAAGCCCGCGCCAATGGCGAAACGGAAAAGGTAACGGTGACCCTGTCACAAAATAGCCGGGCCCGGATCAAGGTGTTCGAGTTCGATTTTGGTGAAGTGGACATCAAGGGCCGTGGGGCAGGAGGGAACATCATGACCCGTTACCCGGTACGTAATATCAAGTTTAAGATGCTGGGCGAGAGCTCGTTGGGTGGGGTAGATGTATTTTATGATGCTACCATTGGTCGGTTGAATACCGACGAGCGCGGTGATAAGCTGGGCAGTTTCCAGACGGAAGACCGAATATTGGTGGTATATAAAAACGGTCAGTACGAATTGACGGATTTTGAGCTGACTAACCGGTACGAACCCCAACAGGTGATGCTGATTGAGAAGTTTGACCCGGAGGGCATCATCTCTGCGGTGTACAAGGATGGCGAAAGCAAGGAGCTGTACGTGAAGCGTTTCCTCATCGAGACTACGTCACTCAACAAGAAGTTCCTGTTCATTACGGACCACCGTAGCAGTAAGCTGGAGGTAATAACCAGCGACCCGGCCGCTCAGTTGGAGATCACCCATAAGGCTCCCCGCAAGGGTGAACCCGAAGAGGTAGTCACCCGCGACTTCGATATCCTGATCGACGTGAAGGGCTGGGGCGCCAAAGGCAATAAGCTAAGCCAGAAGCCGGTGAAAAAGCTGAAGCTGGTGGCGAATGAGAAGCCTGCAGTAGAGGAGGCGGCCAAAGGAGGAGAAGATGGTAAGGACGATGGCTTCGCTGCCGGAGATACCATTGACTTGTTCTCGAAATAGTTGAGGCTTTATGGATCAAACCGAGTAGTTGGGGAGCTAGAAGATGAATGCTTTAATCTTCTCGGCAGACTTCGCCTTGATCCTAATCTTGAATGCTGAATGTTAAATGAATGATTTTCA
>DMST01000168.1:0-1724 GCA_003454975.1 Cytophagales bacterium
CAGGTGGGATTACCCACGGTAGGTGTAATGGCTAGCGGTATTGACATGGTATATCCGGCGGCCCACAAGAATTCCGCACAGCGGATGGTAGAATCTGGTGGAGGTCTGCTAACCGAGTACCCGTTTGAGAGTAAGCCGGATGCGCCCAAGTTTCCGGCGCGCAACCGCATCATCGCGGGTCTGGTAGATGCGCTGATAGTAGTGGAGGCCGCCGAGAGCGGTGGAGCTTTGATTACGGCACACTTGGCGCAGGAGTACGACCGTGAAATATTTGCCGTGCCCGGCAATCTGAATCAGCCCTATTCTGTAGGCTGCTTAGGGCTTATACGCAAGCAAGTGGCTCAGGTCTTTACCTCAGTAGCCGAGCTGGCGGAGGCCTTACATTGGGTAGCAGGAGATGAACCTCAGCCCGCCCCGCTGGATATCTCTCAGTTCAGTACTCCGGCTCAGCAACTCATTAAATTGATGCAAAAACAACCAGAAGGGGCTCTTTTGGACGACCTGAGCTGGAAATCTCAAATCCCGGTAAATCAGGTGCTATCCTTGCTATTGGAACTGGAATTCCAGGGAGTGGTTAAGCCCTTACCCGGTAAGCGTTATCGTTTGGAAGGCTAGGTATTCCCCTTCAATCAAGTGCAAAGGCAAATCCTTCCTCCGTCTGGATTTTTTGGGATAAGGCAGGTAAGGCTACCCTGGGGGTCCACGCTCTATTCGGACGATGTGCATCGTAGAGTACCAGCACCATAGCATTTTCCGAAAACTGATCCCGCCCTGAAAAAAGGCCAGTGTGGTACATGTGCCCATCCACATCAAATTGGAAATGGAAGCGGTAGAGGGCCATGTAGTCGTGCAATATCTTTTGGGCAAAATTCCACTTGCCTATTTTGTGCCGGTACCCTCGCTTACCTATAGTGGCAATACCATACCGGAGTAACCAGACCTTTTTTGAGGTCTCCAGGATTTGGTTGGTAGTAATAGCTAACCCAAGAAGCATGGCTAGCAATTCGGGCCATATATCCCAGAAGGCTACTACTGCCAAATCATGCAGGTAAAGCCACAATAGACTTAATAGAATAGCAGTTTCTCCGAAGAGAGGAAAGGTGGCTTTGAAATATACCTGAACAAATAGATTCTTAGGTAAAGTACGGCCCGCTACCGAAGGATTCATGGATGCTTATGTAGTTAGTACCGGCAGGTGGGTGTATTGCATACCTATCAGATTACCTGAACCGGGCTAGTTGAGTTTAATAAATGCAAATAACGGAATAAGTCAAATTTATTATGCTTTTTTACAAAAACCTGTAAGTTGAAAGACTTTTATTTCTTACCTAAGGTGCTTCTTTCTGCTTTTAGCTATTACCAGCAAAACCGCTTGGTCTTGCAGCTTTACCTCTTTTTAGGTTTTGGGGTTCCTATTTTCGCGAGGCTCAAGTTTCCGACCAACTATCGGAAGGGCTGAGCATCCGCATCCCTCACGGAGACCCTACTTACATGAAGGTGGAGTACAGTCAGGATTCCAGTTACTTTCATCGGAATTTTTATCACCGCCAGGTGGGGTTGCCCTTCGGGTTGTCTGGGGCCTTAGATAGAGTCTGCTTAAAATCTACTAGCCGACTAAATTTCAGGAGGTTAAATCCCATTTTCAGAACTTCGAATCCAAAGTTTTTCGGCGGAAAGCCCCCTGGATATCAATTGCGCCTGGCTTTAGCCGGGACGCGTAGTCG
>DMST01000168.1:1775-3179 GCA_003454975.1 Cytophagales bacterium
CCCCTGACAAGGCGCCCCCGACTAAAGCCCTTTTTTCGCTGTTATTTGTACCATTCGGCTAAAGCGGCGCCGCGCAGGCCGGTGCCAATTGATTACTTTTTCAGCCGGTCCCTAATCTACGGTCACGAACGGTAGTACCGCACGATGCCTCCAGGATACAGCAGGCGCTTGTCTGGGAAGGGCATGGGGCCACTTACGGGCAAGGAAATATACCGTCCACTAATCCCCAGGACCAAGTGCTCTTCTTGTAGAAGATGTAGCGCTTCCTCAATTTGGCTTTCGGAATAGCCAGAATTTCGCTCCATTGCTTTTTTGTACACATTCTTGGCGAGCTGTGGGGTGTCACATATTTTGAGTAAATCTGCTTCTATACCGGTTTTGGTGAAGTAGTCTTGCTCGGTCACCGGGCGGGTATCCCATATGCAAATGCGGCCTTCGCGCTCTACCTGATACAAAATGGGCGGGTATTCCCTTTCCCAAAGCGCCTTCCAGGTATTCAGCTCATCAGCCAATATGGTTTTAGCCTCCGAGGCTTTGGTGCGGGCAGAACGCCGGAATGAATCTTGGGCATGGAAGTGATAGGCCAGCCGATCCAGCTCCTGCTGGGGTAGGGGAAAAACTTGCCCATAGCCCGGAGCGGCGTGTAGTTCCAGCCCGTATTGTTCGCTTTGGTCGAAGTAGGGGCTGTTGCGCTGAAACAAGATGGAGGTGAGGCCATTGGGTGGGCTCAGATGGGTAAGGCTAGGGAATATTTTGGCCATGTCCGAGTACCAATGGTCCTCTTCCAGCGGCATACCGTGTAGCACATTCCAGGCGATATGAATACCGTAGGCCCGGGCCCATTTTAGGGTGGCAACATTGTGTATTCCCTTTACCCCCTTCTTCACTGCGGCTAGAGCTTCATCGTGTACGCTTTCTATGCCCGGTTGTAGCCAGCGTACCCCGGCCTTGGCGAGTAGCTCCACCTGGTGTTGTTTCAGGTTGGATTTGATTTCGAAAAACAACTGATAGGGTGCTCCCATTTCAGCCAGCTTGGGGAGCAGCGTTTCAAAGTATTCGTGGGGCAGAATAGCGTCAACCACCATGATGTTGCGGTGGTTATACTTTTTAGCCATAGCTGCCCATTCCTCCAGCACACGCTCGGCGGGTTTTGCCTGGTAAGAGAGCCCATTCTCATGGAAAGCGCAGAACGTACAATGTTGGATGGCCCCCCACCAGCAGCCCCGGGAGGTTTCCATGGGCAGACCCGGTACAATGTCTGCGTGTAGGTCTAGGTGATCGATGTAATCGAAATACACCTGATAGTTGGGGGTGCCCACCTTCGAAAAGTCTTTTATGGAAGCGCGGGGTACTGCCTTGCCTTTGGGAATCGGGGCTTTCTCACGATTAACTAATACCCCATAG
>DMST01000168.1:3234-4015 GCA_003454975.1 Cytophagales bacterium
AGGGTAGGTGGTCATATACCAGGCCTTCTTGGTGTACCCGTTTGATAAAAGGACCAATCGCTTCGTCAGCATCACCGGAAAAAGCATAGTCTATAAACGAGAAATTATCTACCATGGCTTGCCCCATGTCTCCTTCGCAGTTGGCTCCACCCAGCAAAGTAACCACCTCGGGCCGCTGCTTTTTTACCATTCGCAAAATGGCTAGCGCCGCTCCACTTTGCTGAAATGTAGAACTGCAGCCTACCACCGTGGGGTTGCGGGCCAAAATGGCTTGTACTACCTCCTGTACAAACCGCGGAGCGAGAGGCCTTACCCTGTGGGCAATTTCTTGTAAGGCCGGCCGCACTCCCGGCGCTTTCTCCATGGCCTCCAATTGAGATTGGGCATGTTCGGGAAAAGCAGCACCCGCAAAGGTCCATTCTGCGGTTTGTCTGGCCTGGGGAGCATGAATGAGTTTTTGATTATGCCGTAGGCCTATCCGGTTTGCCCATAGCATATTGGCGTATACCACCTCGCAGCTAAGGTCTTGTTGCTGAATGTATTGATTGACCAGTTCAATGCCGAGGGAAGGATGAGTAATGGAAGAATACGGTGGATATACTAAGCAAACATCCAGCGGATGTGTATGGGGTAAGGTGATGGGGAGGTCTAATCGTTCCCGGGAAAATAATGAGGGCATGAATATTTTTCCTTGAAAGACTACTTGTTTACTAAGGAGTAAAAAGCAGACTAGTGTATTGGCAAAAGACCAAGATCAGATGCTTAGATTAAGTGAGCAGCC
>DMST01000168.1:4166-8980 GCA_003454975.1 Cytophagales bacterium
TCGTCGTCGTCGTCATCATCGTCCTCGTCATCATCATCATCATCGTCGTCATCGTCATTGAGGACAACGAGATCTGATTGGGACCATGGTTGGCCTCCCAATAGCATTAGTGCGTCTTCGATGGAACCTACCGTTTCAGGCATGACCTCAAGGAATGCCTGGATTAATTCGGTTAACTCTTTATCGGTAAGGAAAGTAGATTTTAAGGCCTGAAAGGCAGGCATGGTGGAGTTAGAATGACTAAATGTAGCGTCCATATAAAAAGTAAGATTATTTAGTTATAGATTCTATTTGTGTTTTCAAGGGATTGCCTTCTGTTAAGGCTATAAGTTCATTATAGGGCCTCAGCGCCTGTCGGGCTTCTTTGGCTTTACCGGCCTGATGCCATACTTCAGCATACCTTGCGGCTACATGTAGACCCAGCCAGGGGGCATTCATTTGGGTTGCCTCCGCTATACCAGCTTTAAAAAAATTGGCTACTCTGTCCGTGGGTCCTTCTTGATGAGAATACCCGTAGGCCAATACCTCGTAAATCAACGGCAACCCGATTCGTTCTTTTATTTGAAGAGCTCGTTCCAATGCTGCCTCCATGCGGGCGATGCCTTGGTCCCATTGCCCACACATCATTAGGTTGTCAGCAAGTAAGGGTTCCCATCGCGTTAGATTGATATGCTGACCTATAGATAGTAAATTATCGATAGAAGCTACCTCACTTGGTTGCCTTTTTTGTGCCCAATCCAGGGCTACATTCATGAAAATCTTAGGATAAGAGGGGAGGTCCCCCTGAGTGGGCTCCATCGATTGCTCATAAGCAGTAACCATAAGATCCCGATCGTGCATCAGGTAGCCGATGAATAACTTAATGAGGGTAGAGGTGCTTATTTCGTATTTCGATTTGATTTGGGCTGCCCAATGAAAGCCCTCTTCCACCATGCGATAGCCCTTGTTCAACTTGCCTCGGTGGGCGATTATCATGCCCTTCATGAAGAGTGATTGGGCTTTAGGGTCCCATCCCCAAGTGTCAATCAAGCTGCCGTAGTTGTTGGTTTCATACAAATGCAGCGATTGATTGAGCAAGGGGAGAGCCGTGTCTAGTTCGCCCAGCATGCACAAATTGGATGATATCCCAGGCAGTATCATCGATAGTGTGGCATAATCTTGTTTTTCTTCCGCCTCGGTCCGGAGGGCTTCACCCAAGGCCTTCCCCTCGTCATATTTACCGGCATAAACGGCTTTGGCCAGTCGTGAGTATTTAATGATGGGCATCAAGGGGTGGTTGGAGAATTCGCGCGCAATATTTTGAAATTCAACTAACTGACGCTCCACCGTTTCCAGCTTTCGGTCCCATTCTAAGTGCCTGGTAGAAGCTGCACCGCGTGTAACAATGGAGGCAGGAATCAGGATGGCATAGAGTTCAAAAGCGTTTCGTAACCGTAATGCCTCGGGGTCAATTTTCGCGTTCCATTTTTCTACTTTGCGGCCAAACCGCAAGACCTCTTCACAAGCCCGGGTAGCCAAATTGTCTCTGAGGCTTTGGAGACCAAATTTCACAGCCTCTTCGTTTCGGCCTGATGCTGCCAAGTGGCTGGCCACCCGCATAGGGTTTTCTGTTACCCGATCCGCAAACAATGTGAGCAATGTGGTGGCAATACGGCCGTGGTTGTAGCGCCGTGTTTCGCGGCTCATGCCTTCATAGGCCGCTTCACGAATGAGCGCGTGGCGGAAGAAAAAGCCGTCGTGGCCCACCCGGCGCTGCTTATAAATTAAGTCAGCTTCGGCCAAAGTCTCCAAATCCTGCTGTATCGACTCTTCGCTTTTTTCAGAGGACCTTACTAAGAGTGCGTAATCAAACTCACGGCCAATGGTTGCGGCCAGTTGTGCCGTTACTTTCACGGATCCCAACTTATCAAGTCGTGCACTTAGTAGATCGTTGAGCCGAACGGGAATCCGAGATATATCCCGCGTTTCGTCCAGATGGTATGTATCGTCACGTACGATCAGAAACTCCCGATCGAGTAACATATGGGTGAGCTCTTCGATGAATAGTGGAACCCCGTCTGACCTCTCCGAGATATAGTGCACCAGTTTTTCGTCTACTGTTTGGCTATCCAACACGGCAAGAATCATCTGGCGGGTCCGGTCTTGGTCTAGAGGCCGAAGCTGCATCCTGCTAAGGTGAGTAAGCTTACTAGACTCCTCAAAGTCTGGCCGGGCCGTCTGCAATACCATGAGTGAGTGCTGCGGTAGGTCCTTCAGAAGTTTCATAGAAAGCTCCAGGCTAGTGGGGTCCATCCAATGGAGGTCTTCCATGACCAGGAGATAGGGGGCCTGAGTACTAAGCCCCTGTAGCCACTGTCGCAAAGTGCCTATCAGTAGGTCCTTTTGACGGTCAGGAGGTAGCTGAGAGCCGGTTACCGTAGCATCTATGGGGATTGCCAACCAAGAGCAGAAAATCGGCACCAGTGTTTCGGTATCCTCCTTTAGCTTTTTGAGAAAATCGCGGAGGTTTTTGATTTTGATGCTAGGATCATCAAGATCCAATATCGCGGCTTCCTGTTTGAATAATTCCAAATAAGGATATAAAGCGTTGTTGCGATATTCTGGAAAACAACGAATCTCCCTTACGGTAGCGTCTTGGTGGCTAAGGAAGCGTTTGATCTCGTGGATCAGCCGTGACTTACCAATACCCGCTGGACCTTGGATGAGTACCGCCTTTCCGTCCTTGCTCAGCGTGTTTTCCCAGGCCTTCTTTATGTGCAGAATCTCAGCTTCCCTACCCACTAACTGACGCTGGGTGGAGGCGGGCCTTAGGAACGAAAGCGCCTCTGAAGGACGTTCTCCTTTCAGAGAAAAGAGGGGGGTGGGCTTCCCCTTTCTGAGTAGCCTGCGCCTACCCGCCGCCTCAAATTCCAGGTAGGGGTCTAGCAGCCGCTTGGTATCTTCACTTACCAGCACCGTATCGGGCTCAGCATGGTTGAGTAGCGAGAAGGCCAGGTTGGACACTTGGCCCTTGGGAGGGTCTTGGGGTTTGATCACTACGGCCCCACTATGGATTCCCATGCGTAAGCTAAGGTCTAGCCCATGACGCTCCCACAGCAGTGCCCCTCTTCGTTGGGCTTGGCTCATTAACTCCAGGGCCGTGCGACCGGCAAAGCGGGCATCGTTTTCGTCCTTTACCGGGTAGCCAAATAGAATAGTCATGGTGTCCGCTACTGAACCCGCCAGGTACCCCCCATGCCGGGTAGCCAAGTCCTTGAAGACCGTCAACTGATCGTCCTGAATAGAATCGATAATCTCTTGGTCCACCTCGCTCGGTCGTATTGCCTCCAGGTTTACCTGTATGGCCAAGGCCGTAATCAAGTGTTTCTGTGAAGGATAGTGGCCGGTAGCCAAATCACTCACCGTGGTTATATCCTCTGCTACACCTGCCGCTATCCCCTGGGGTAGAAAGAAACTCCCGGTAAGGGTTTGGAAATTGACGGATGCGAGTAGCTTGGCCACCTCTTCTGCTGACCCTACGCGTAGCTCCGCTTTCTTTTCTAACGTTTTGCGCATCACCGCTCCTAGCGGATGGTCCACTAGGGTGGAGGGAAGGGGAACAGGATTAGCATTGAGCTGATGATCGAACACTTCGCCGGAGGAGTGGCCGCCCATCACTTGTTTGCCTGTGAGGCATTCCAGCATGATGAGCCCCCAGGCATACAGGTCAGCCCGGTGCGTTACCGGATCGCCCCGCAGCTGTTCGGGGGCGGTATAAGCAGGTGTGCCCAGGGCCTCTTGGGTGAGGGTAAGTAGGGCGTAGTCCTTGGGTTGAAATTGGGTAGTGAAGGTGCCGATGCCAAAATCCAGAATTTTGGCGTGGTATTTAATTCCGGTTTTGGACACCATGATGTTACTGGGTTTCAGGTCACGGTGCACAATGCCCATCTGGTGTGCGTGGGCAAGTCCATCTAGCACTTGCCCCATCAACTCACCCGCCAATACCGGCGTTAAACCGCCCGACTGGATAATCATCTCCTTAAGCGACTGACCTTCTACGAATTCGAATACCGCAAACAAGTTGCCTTCGTCAGTGTATCCTTTGTCCAGTAGCGACACTATGTGGGGATGGTTGAGTTGGGCACAGAGTTGCGTTTCTCGTTCAAAACGCGCCCGCTGGCGTTGGCGTACCGCCTCCGTAGTTTGCGGGTTGAGTCGCAAAATCTTGATTGCTACGATCTGTGCCGTAGGTACGTGCGTAGCCCTGTACACTACTCCAAATCCACCTTCCCCTATGATGTCATGGAGCTCATAATTGGCAGGATTTATTGCCATTATCTCAGAAAAAAATCTACTATTTACTTACCAAATACTTCCGCAAAAACGGGATGAGCCAATTTTTAAAAGGGCCTTTTTTCCCAATTTGAGAGAGATGAAAGTAGATTAGGTAAGGGAAATTGTCTATTTCATCGTATTTCAGCAGTTTCTGGGGAAGGCTTAATAATACAAATAAAAGAGCCCCTGATAAGCTAGCAACAGCATTATCAGGGGCTATTCTATGAGGTGTCTTTGTGAGAGATTATGCTCTCCTGGCAGCCCTTCTTGCGGTACGGCGTATGCCTTTTCGTCTCACCTCCCGCATCTCGTTGCGGTACCCCCGCATATGCTCTCTAATCTCTCTGCGTGCCCAATTGCGCTGCTGGCGGGCTTCGCGGCGGCGCTCTCGCCCTGGTCGTCTTCGGGCATCCGGATCATCCACCTCTTCTAGCAGGATAAATTGCATTCCTTCATGGATGTGGGCAGGATTCCTGCGCAATACACGGCGTACCTGCCGC
>DMST01000168.1:9024-22540 GCA_003454975.1 Cytophagales bacterium
GGGTGTCCTGCACAAGGTTCCGGCGCAACTCGGCACCACGGCGAACCCGCACGCGCTGCCGGCGTTCTTTCCGCTCACGTACCCGAACACGCACCCCAGGTTCTGCATCCGTACTGTCCTGGTAAGCCGCTAGGCCTACTACCCATTTGCCTTTTTGAAATTGACTATTCTCAGCAATGGGGTAGGTTTTTAAGAAGCGGAACGATTCAAACGAGCTGTCTTTTTTTATGGTGTTCATAAACACCTTTTCAGATTCTGGGTCTTCGATTACAGTGTAAACAGAAGTTTCGCCGTTGCTTTCATTCACATAAGCCCTAGGGTAATCGTAAATACCCCCCTCTGCCGCATCCGTTGCGAATCGCGAGGTAGGGGGCCTCTCTGTACTTTGGGGCCATTGGAACCACTCCATCCACCGCCGTCTATCAGAAGCCTTCTTGCGAATGCTATCGTCAGTGCTAGCATCTACCGTGGAAGGTTCCAGGAGAGAAACGGGGGTAATGGTAGCCGTGGGTGCCCAAAAATCCATAGCTGGGGCCATCCAGTCCAACGCCTGGGATTCTAGCGTAGAAGGTGCTGTGGGGTGAGGTAGGGCAGGGGCTTCCTCCAGTACTGCCAAGCTGAGGGTGGCAGTAAGTAAGCCAGCGGCCAGTGTTTGTGTCTTTTTCATTTCGAGCTTTTCAAGTGAGTCTTCACTTACATTGATGCTCGAAACGGGTAAGGTTGCGTCCGGTGGTGGTATGATTTCGGAGTAGGTGAGGGTAGGGAGTGGTTTCCAGAGCAAAGCGGCCAAACCCAACCAAACTACGAGAGCTGCCATGCCGGTACTTGCCATCCCGCCGGGCAAGGCTTGGGTCAGTAGCCCCAAGTACCGGGCGAGACTGCCCAAAATACCTTTTTTGGAAAAGGGCGCTATTCGCCTCCGGTAGGAACTATTCGAAAGGGGAAGTATGAACCACCACCAGGCCCCACGGCGCTTCTTCTCTGCTGGCCGGTGCTGAGCTTCCTGGTAAAGAATTTTTTCCAGGTTTTTTCGGGCCCGGGCCAGGTTGCTCTTTGAGGTGCCCGGGCTTATGTTGAGCTGCTTTGCTATCTCCCGATGTTTTAGCCCGTCAAACACATATAGGTTGAACACCAACCGATACTTTTCCGGGAGCTGCGCCAGCAAGGTAATCAGTTCTTCTCTCGAAAAATCAGCTTGCTCTATCGCCTGTCTGGGGGACAACGTTTCTTCTCGTGAAGGATCAAAGGATAGCTCGGGGAGTTCATCTGAATTGAGCGCTTCTTCAGGATACCGTTTGGTCCTGCGCAGGTGCATCAGGGCGGTATTTATTGCTATTCGTCGGAGCCAAGCTTCCAAAGGCCCTTTCCCTTGATAGGTATGGTAGCGGGCCATGGCCCGCAGAAACGTTTCTTGCACCACATCCTCAGCCACCATGCCCGGCCCTACGTAGCGGGCACATACCTGCTGCAGCCCAGCATAATGCTTTCGGTAAATCTGATTCCAGAACTGAGTGTGATGCGCCATACGAGAATATAGTCCTTTTTATAATAGATGCTACAAACACCAAGGGTTGCGTGCGGAGTCAAAGATTTTTATTGAGGCGTTTGATGCACCAACTGCCAGAGCAATATTGAATTCAAATGGTGTGCTTTTACAGTGTCTTTATTATATGTACATTGAATAGAAACCTACATCTCTCCTAACACACCATGGCCAAAGAATTCACTCAAGAAGAATGGGACAAGATCTTTGCCGAATTAGATCGTGATCCTGATGCCTACGGGTTGCCCCGACGAGTATATGGCTCAGCCGTAGTCGGCTCGTTCAATGTTCGCAAGTTAGGCAACGCTAGAAACAGAGGCCCACGTACTTGGGAATTTCTGGCAAGAGTGAGTCAGCATTTCGACCTGCTAGCCATCCAGGAAGTCCTCGATGATATGAGTGGACTCAACCGGCTCAAGCAACAAATTGGCCCCGAGTGGGGAATGATTGTATCAGATAAGACGGGAACCTATCCTGGTGATAAAGGGGTAGGAGAACGGCTGGCATTTTTCTTCCGCTGGAACACCGTGCAACGTGGTGAGGTGGTTTCTGACATAACCTATGACCGGAGTAAGGTAACCAAGATTATGTTTGAGAACCTGGACGAAATTGTAGCACTAAAAGCAGAGTATGATAAGAAGATGGCCGACTATGAGGCCGGCCGTCGTAAAACCAAACCCAAGCTTGATGCGCCCATTTTTCTTTCCTTTATCCGTCAGCCTTTTTGCGTGAGTTTCCAGATCAAAGGGTTTCCTGGTACCGAGCCCTACAAATTTATGGCCATCAATGCCCACCTAATTTACGGTACTATGGGTGATCGTAAACGGGAATTTCAAGCATTGATGGAGTGGATAACCGAAAGGGTGAAGGAGAACGACAGAGCTTATTACCCCAACTTCATGCTGCTCGGTGATTTGAATCTGAATTATGATGACCCTGATAAGGACATGCCCGACATTGAAGGGTACCTCAAATCTTTCAATGATGCTATGGGGGAGGAAGTGAATGTCAACTTCCCTTTCCTGGATGTGCACCCCAAACATGATGTACAGTTCACCTCTAACGTGAAGCAGACCCAGCGGTATGATCAGGTGGGTTTGTTCTTTCGCGAAAAAGGGCTTCCTACTTATTTAGACAATGAGGCTATGGGTAAGCATGAGCGTGGGCCCGATTATGGTGTTTTCAATTTCACCGAACTGTTTTCGGTGGCTCTATTGGGTAAGTCTTTCAAAGAATTGACGAAAGAAGAACAGAACGATTTAGTGGATCGGTATCAGTATGAGGTGAGCGATCATTTCCCTATTTGGATTCGCCTAAAACTACCTGATCATCAGCCGATAAGCTCAGAAAAATAACCTTTGTGATAAGGAAGCTGTACACACTTGCAGTCCCTGAAGCGGCAAGAAAAAATATTTTATTTTGAAAAAATTCCGAAGGAAATTGGTAGAATATAAACTTATGATGTGTAAAATATCGTAAAAAACCAAACCCTATGTAAAAAATGGCGTAACAACTAATATAACATCACAGCTAGTACGTTAATTTGGTTTTCATCCTTATACTTTCAATCGTTATGACTTATTATTCTCACACCCAGTATCCTTCAGCAAAGGTTTTATTTTGGTTCCCTATTCTAGGAAAAATAGATCCTGACAGTCGTCTGGCCCAGTGGCTAGGTAGGCTTGCTCCTAAAGAACCTTCCCCCGAATTAGTGCCGGTCCCGGTAGGCCCTGCTAAGAAGCGTTAGGTTTTATTTACTCTCAAGATTAAGTCTGGTTTTACTCCATTTTGCCATGGGCAAGTTGGGCCAACATCGCTCGTCCCTTAGGGAGACCGAGTGAGGTACGCCTGACGGGCACTGCCATGTCTTGCGCAAGCTGACGGTGGCTTGGCGAAAAGGGGGCTCTCACGCAGCTATTTTATCCGTTTCGGAAATCAACAGATTTCCGCCTGGACGGAGTCTATCCAATCTATTCTCAACATTCTTATTCAACTCGTAATGAACATTTCTCAACAATCTCGTTTGGCCGTATTGGCCTTGGTTTCAGCTTTGGCCGCTTGCCAACCTACTGTAGAAACTCCTGTAGCTACTCAGGTAGTGGAAATTCCGGTAGAAATTGATGTGGCCGGAGTACTTCGGTCTGTAAAAAGTGGCGAAGACGCCATGTACTTTGTGCACATGCGATCGGCTCGTGGCGAAGATGTGACCGGCGAAGACCTGATTACCCATGTAACTCACGTAGCACCCGGCGACCAATTGGTGTGGTCGGTGTCTGATCCTTCTGTAGCCATTACTGGCTTTACCTATGAGGTCATCGAAGGCTCTGATCCGCTAGCCAGCACTCCTGGCCCTTCAGGAGATGGAAATTGGGAGGCAGATATTAGCACTAATGCTGTTTCTGGTGATGCTTTTAAATACACTGTCTTCTTCTCAATCGATGGGGGAGGGGAGTACTCTTGGGACCCAATTGTGAAGGTGGATAAAAAGGACGGTGAAGTAGGTGCTGACGGTTCCGGAAACTAATAGCGTATCTTAAGTTATTTTATAGTATAAATTCACATGCCGCCCGAATAATTTATCTCGGGCGGTTTTTTGTGAGAACAGGATTACCCGAACCTTTGCTATCTTACAGCTCCATCTTATCAGATGGATTAAAAAGGTTTTATTGTGCTCGGTAAAAGTTCTTCTCAACGTGATCGATATAGAAAAGTATCCAGGGCACTTCTAGTCATTAGTTTTATCCTATTTTTCGGTCAGAATTCCTATGCCAGTAGGGTTCCACAAGACTCTATTGATGTTTTTATTCAAAGCTTACCGCAAGATTCTACTATCCTAGATACACTTTTTAAGCTTAGTGATGCTATCTCGAATAACCAACTGCGAATTCGATATGCAAGTGAAGGGATCCGGTACTCAGAACTTTTTCAGAACGAAGAGAAAAAATATCTATTCCTTAACGAGTTAGGCCAAACTCAAGAGCGAATGGGGAACTTAACCCAAGCTCTAGAGGCATATATTTCCTTAGCCATTTACTATAAAAAGGTCCAGGATTGGGATGGTGAGGCAGTTGCTTACAATGCAATTGGGAATATTTATTTCATACAGGAAAATCTAATTGTAGCAAAGGAATACTATCAAAAATCCATACGGATTCGATTGAAGGAACTGGATAAGATAGGATTTGCAGGATTAAATATTTCTGGAGACTACAATAATTTAGGAGAGGTATACCGAGTTCAGAAAGAATTTGATTCGGCATTGGTTTGGTTCGATAGCGCCTTGGTCAGTTACCAAAGAGATAGAGATTTATTAGGACAGGGGTATGCCCTTGGAAATATTGGATTGGTATATGCCGAACAAGGTAAGTTTGAGGAAGCACATGTTTTTATCGATAGTGCTACTGCCTTCTTAGAACCCTTGGGCGACTTTTACCCCATCGCTGTTTACCTTACCTATACAGCCGACATATATGAGCAGACGGGTAAACCCGAAGAGGCCGAGACATATCTTCGTGAAAGTCTGGAGATTGCTACCCGTCTAGGCCTTAAGAAAGAGATAAGGGATGCAGCTAAGGCCTTGTCTGATTTTTACCGTCGTCAAGAGTTGCTAAAGCAGGCCATGGAATACCAAGACCTGTACTACGTATACCGGGACAGTCTGTACAATGCTGAGATAGCCGCGGAGAATGCTGAGGCCCGGGCGGATTATGAGATTGGTATTCGGGAAGAGAAAATTGAGCGCCAGCGGAAGGTAGAGTGGTTTTTAGGCATAATAGCGGCGCTTTTGCTGGCATTGGTGGCAATCCTGATGGCCTTGCGGTACCGTGGGCAACGGGAGCGGGCTACCTTCCAAAACGAGCTACTGCATTCGGAACTGAAGGCGCTACGGGCACAGATAAACCCCCATTTTATCTTTAATGCGCTGGCTAGCATTCAGCAGTATGTACTCAAGCACGACCGGCTAGAGGCCAATAGCTACCTGACCAAGTTTAGCCGCTTTATCCGACTGGTGTTGTATAACTCGGACAAGCTGGTGTTGGCTTTGGAGGATGAGTTGCAGGCCCTTACGCAATATCTGGACATTGAACAGCTACGGCTGGGCCATAAGTTTCACTATACGGTGGAGGTGGAAGAGCATTTGTCATTACACACCTTGGAGGTGCCTTCGATGCTATTGCAGACGTTTGCCGAGAACTCCGTGTGGCACGGGCTTTCCCCAAAAGGTAACGGCGAGGGGCATATTCATATTCAGGTGGCATCTATGGAACGTGGCTGGTATATATCGCTGCGTGACAACGGAATAGGACGGAAGGCGGCGCAGGCGCGCAATCCCCGACCCAATCACCAAAGCAAAGGCATGAAGCTGGTGGAAGACAAAGTGAAGCTGTTCAATCTGAGTCGTACAGATACAGTTACGTATTGGGTAGAGGACCTATACTCAAAAGAAGGTGAGGCTGAGGGCACCCGAGTGGTAATCGAGATTGACCAAACGGAATAATTCTTCGATTGGTAGTCTAAAATACTCGTCGAAAACCTCTCGGTTTTCATTTAAATAAAATTTAGGATACGTAGTATTACGTAGAAATTTTCTAACCCTAAATTTTATTTTTCATGGATGTTACCATTTCTAACAATTCTGGACAGAAAGCCTACTTTGTGCTTTGGGGCTGTACGAACCTGGCCAATACCGAAGAATTGAAAAAGACTGCCCGCTGGTGTTATTACAAACTGAGTAGTACCTCAGGGGATAGTGTCACGGCTACGGTTACAGAATTTCCCGATCCAGGGTCGGGTGCCGATGACACCTTGGATTGGGTGCCCAATTTGTATACTCTGGAAGCTGGCGGGTCTTTTACCATCAAAGATGCTCCATATTTATACTCTGGAAATGCCACCTTCTCCTTTGGGGCCGCACCTAAGCTTTTCAAGATTGTTCACTCGTGGAGTAATTATTCTAAGAAAATCCGTTCACCATATTTTGGTGGCAATGGGGTTCAGTCTCCTGGTTTTATGCCCACGGATGCAGATGCTGACACCATTTTTGCCTCTTGCGAATTTACCTTTCAACCTGAAGGATCGGGCAATGCAGTGTGGGCGGATACTACCAATGTGGATTACTTCTGTGTACCCATCACTATTTCGGTTACCGATACCGACAGTAATTCGGTATCTACTGGTAATTTGAAAACCGGCAAAAACCGGAAGGATGTCTTTAGTGCCTTCACAGGCTTGAGCTCGGATGCCACCTATTCCGCTTTTTCTAAACTGGTACGCACCAGCGGCGGAAGCAATATTCGTATTTACGCTCCTGGCCATGGTATCACTTCCGGTACTTTCTCTTCTACTTACTTTGATGCCTACATCGATGAAGTATGGGCCTATTACGATGGGTCAACGGATGCGAAAAAGTTGACGGTTACGGTAGAGGGTACCTTTGCCGGTACGTATGTTGGTTGGGTAAACGCGGCCGGTGCGTTTAATTTTGAAGGTGTAGGGTCCTTTGCTAAGCCCACCACTCAGGAGACCTTCTTGTGTGCGGGTGGGCCTTTCCCTACGGCAAATAATAAGCTGGCAGCAGTAGGTGCCCGTCTGGGCGCGGCGATTAATAGACATGTGCTGGAAGCGCATAACAAACAACCGTATTGCACTACGGATGATTTCTATCTGATTGCGCCCAACAACTATTATTCTAAGCTGCTGCACGACAACCTCTCTGCGGTATATGGCTTTGCCTACGATGATGTATGCACCGGTAGCAGTTCTCCGCTGTTGCACGTATCCAATCCGTCATCAGTCGCCATCGACTTGGCTGCCTGGGCGGCTTCATAAGCTGCTAGGTTTCGCCCAATCCATTGCAAGGCTCCCTATACCGTTGGGGAGCCTTCTTCTTGTATGGGTCAGTAGTGAATTTCCTAGCGGTAGAGTAATGGTAGAGTCGAAAACCTGAGCTTTTTGAGAATCGGTGAAGTACTTGCCGTCTACTGGTGGATGTCGAAAAGCCTAGGTGGAGTAGCCCCTAAAGAGAGTAGACAAACCTAAAGATAAGACACATGCAAATACTTAGCAGAACAGAAATGGCTGGACTAGTAGCTGGAGCTAGCCGTGCGGCTTGGGGCAGGGGAATCTTGCCGAACCCTACCTTTTGGGGAGTGAATGCAGCGCCCAAAAAGGAACCTAAGGTAGCGGATAGTAAACTGCTCCATGATGAGATAGCTACCCATTTCTGAACACCCTAGTCTCTAAAAGTCAAAGCCTCGCCTACGGGTGGGGCTTATTTATGACCAGTAGGAGCCTGCTACGAATTGGCATCTGGGAAGTTCGAAAGGTTCTTGTTGATCCCACCACGGTCGGGGCGTATGGGTATTCTTGGCTGGGCTAATGCATAAGCCGCTTCGTTAATAATTCATCGCGAGTTTTAGGGTGGGTAGGTAAATTTCCCTGGCTTGCTTACCACGGTCGAAGGTGAGGGTGAGCTGGTGATCTGCGCCACCCACGAAAGAGATATTGGGTATGTCCTGAAAGTGCTTTGCAAATGGCTGTTTCTTTAATTCGGCGTACGGCATAGGTACGGTAAATTGAACTTGGCTGAGTTGCTTCATCTGGCCTTGGTGATCGGTGGGTTCTGAGCGAGTAGGGGAGGGGACCTTACCCGGTATGGGTAACCGGAAGGTGGCCGGGAATAGAAAAGGAGCGGTATCCGGGTAGAAATCGATAGCCGTGCCTTCAGCCAGGTACTCTGGGTAGTAGGGAATGGCCTCTTTAAACAAGATGTCGGTGGCCGTTTGATTTTTCAGGCAAAGGCCATATGGCGAAGCTCCGTTGGTGGCAAACTGGGAGTGCTCCCAAAGGTGGGTAGGTTGTACCCGTTGGCTTTTAACTTCTTGTAAGTCGTGTACCCACAGGATTTCTAAGAAGAAATTCTCGAAATAGAACTTTCGGTTGCGTGTGCCTTGCCCTGGATGAATCCGTGAGCTGCCCTCCCGAAAACCCATGGATACTAGCTCGTCGGCTTCTGCCCCTTCCCGGTCCGAAAAAATAAAGATGTGATCGACTTCCATTTCCAAAAATCAAGGTACGAATTCGGTTTGTATCGAGATTTTGAATGATAAGAAAACATGAGCTAAGGATTAGGAGTCTACAGGGTGCAGGTGATTAGAGGAGGAGTTTCACGTCTTTATAAATTTTCGACAGAAGGCCACCAAAACCCTTTATATTGGACCTCTCAAGCGCAATTGTAAGCGCCCACTCTTATCCTACTACCCGCTCCATGACCGTAAATCATCTCAATGCCCCCCTGACTTTGCCCTGCGGAGTCTCACTAAAGAATCGCCTGGTGAAGGCGGCCATGACCGAGCGGATTAGTAACCGCAGGATGGAGCCTACGGAAGGGCATCAGGAGCTATATCGCCTCTGGGCTAATACTGGGGCTGGCCTCTTAATTACGGGCAACGTCATCGTAGACCCTGTGCATGCAGAATCAGCGGGCAATGTGTACGTAGGAGATGATGATATTTTGCCTAAGCTGAAAGCCTGGGCAGAAGCGGCCAAGCAGAATGATACCCACGTATGGGTACAAATCTCCCATGCCGGTCGGCAAACCAACCGCTTTAAAACGAGCCGGCCCTTGGCCCCTTCCCCCGTACAATTGCAAAAGATGGGGCTGTTTGGCAAGCCCAAAGCCATGACGGAAGTTGATATTCAGGGGGTGATCAAAAACTTTGTGAAAGCCGCTTCACTTTGCCAGGCCGCAGGATTTACCGGGGTCCAGATCCATTCCGCCCATGGATATTTATTGAGCCAGTTCCTTTCTCCCATTACCAATCAACGGACAGATGCATGGGGGGGGAGCCTCGAAAACCGCTGCCGGTTGCTGCTTACCATCGTGGAAGAGACTCGGAAGGCCGTTGGCGATAAATTTCCTATTTCGGTGAAGCTCAATTCTTCTGATTTTCAACGCGGTGGATTTTCTGAGGAAGAATCCCTGCAAGTGATTCAATGGCTGGAGGGTAAGATTGACCTGCTGGAAGTGTCTGGGGGGACCTATGAAAACCTGGTGTTCTTCGAAAAAAATGAAGAGCTGGCCCCACAGAAGGAAAGTACCCGTAAGCGCGAGGCTTACTTTATGGATTTTTCGAAAAAGGTACGGGCAGTAAGCCAGATCCCCTTAATGATCACAGGCGGGTTTCGGTCCTTTGATTTTTGCAATCAGGCACTCGAAAACAAAGAACTGGACTTAGTGGGCATGGCACGCCCGTTTATTACCAACATTCCAGACATCCCCGCTTTTCTGGCGGGGGATAAAAACAGACTAGAGAATCTGGTAGTAAGAACAGGCATTAAGTCCATGAACGATACCTCCGAAGGGGGCTTTTATGCCCGACAGATTGTACGCTTGGCGGCTGGTAAAAACCTGGATCTGAATATGGGAGCCTGGAACGGTTCGCTCTTTATCGTTCGGCATGAGCTCAGAAAAGCCATGCTCAGCCGATTTGGGTAAAGGGAATTTTTGCCTTTCTAAATGGCAAAGGCCATGCTGTACGGTCGCTTTCTGAAACTGGAAGGGCAATTTCTTATACGTTATCCGGCCACTTTTTGAGTTTTCTGATTTCTCAAAAGCTTTACTTTTTTCAATTCCTGCATGCCCTGGGTCGGTACCCCATTTTTTTAGAAATGTATCCTACTCTTATGAATTGAGTATCTCAGGTCGATACAGCTTCTTTGCTGGGCGTAACCCAGTCAACCCTGAGTTTGATCCGGGCCAAGAAAAAGTAAGTGCCCAGGTCGTTTTTAAGATAAGTGAAATGTTATGGCAAGTCTGTCCCAGACCTTTGCACCCAACAGACATTCAACTTACTTACATGGCGACTAAGATCAACGATCCAAAGGAGATACTGAAGCTAATCAAGATGCTTACCCCGCAGACCTGGCCTAGGCTGGAATACCTATCGCGAGAGGATTTTCGAATGACCGATGTACATGAAGGAGGGATTAAAGAGGGGGCCCATATCGCTTCCCACTTGCGCTATCCACAACCTGCTTCCTATCCTTTGGGGGCAGAAAATGTACATGGAGAGGTAGAGATGCTCGGTGACGTAGAGGCTACCCATTGGTATACTGAAGTGGAAGGGATTACCTGGCACTTTGTTACCACGGGAAATCCAGATCACGAACCGTTCGTGATGGTACACGGCTTCCCCGAGAGTTGGTACACCTTTCACAACCAGATGCGAGACCTTTCTGACCAGTTCTATTGCATAGCGGTGGATACGCTAGGAAACGGCCAAAGTGACAAAAGACTGGACCTGGACTATCGCTACTGCGCCATGGCAGCCTCGCTAGGGAAACTGCTGGATGCGTTGGGGGTAGATCGTTTCAACCTGGCCGGACATGACCGTGGGGCCGTCATCTCGGACCACCTGCTGAATGTAGAGGGAATGGAGCAACGGGTGCTGCGCTACGTACGCATGCAGCAGTCGGCCAATGAGCCACACGGCGACCCCAAGCCACCGCACAAGCTATTTGCCTCTTCATGGTTTCCGATGCTAATGAAGTGGACGGGCTTCCCCCGGGTAGCCTACGCTGCCAGCGCGTACCGCGTAAAGGACATTTCTCCGGCCGTACTGACAAGACTCGGGTATGAGTGCAAATACAAAGGGATTGCCGAAGCCTCACCCCAACAGTTTCATTCCACTAGCCTAGAACAAGAGCTAGAGGATCGGCACAACTTCCTGTTTGCCAAAATGACCATGCCGGTGCTATTCCTGCAGGGGCGGTTGGACCCTGGACAACACCCTGAGGAGTATGCGGACACTCCCGACTTTGTACTAGACGGCCGGGTAGAGTTCATCGAAGGCAATCACTTCTTCCAGCTGGGCGCACCAGAAGCCACCTCCAAGGCGATGCGCGATTTTCTTACTGAACCTCATGCTTAACTAACTCAATATCAAATGGAAATCTTCAAAATTGTGGTCCTGACCTTATCAGGACTAGCCTTGATCTACGCTAGCTCCATGCGGTTGATCAATCCGAGTAAAGGCAACTTCGTACAAACCTACGTGGAGAACCCGGAGAATGTACTGGCAAACGATGCGGATCTATTGAATGAAATTCGGGGGATTGGTGCTGTGTTATTATTGGGAGGCATCACCCTTCTGCTAGGGGCCTTACTGCCTGGCTTCAGGCAAACCGCGCTGGTAATAGGCGGAGTACTTTTCGTAGGAGTGGTTGCGGGCCGTTTGACCAGCTTTGCGGTAGATGGAATCCCCAATGTTGCTATAGAGAGAGCCACCCTCATCGAAATTGTTTTGAGTGTACTCAATGTGGTAGGGTTGCTGATGGCCTTTTTTGGCAAGGAATAATTGGTTTTTTGTAGAGTGGCCAAAAGTAGAGGCTCATAGGGGAAGCCACTTGGTGGTGTCAAAAACGTGGTTTCTTCCAGACTCGACTTTAGAGGATACCCCCTACTATCGGTTGAAAGTCATTTTGAAAGAGACTACCTTAATTGTTGTTTGTGGTCTTATCCATTAAGTGTTAAGGACAGTTTTACACAAGCGTATTACTGCTGGCTGAACTCACAAGGGGTATGAATGAAACCAAAGGAGCTTTTCGATTTGCCTTTTTCACCGACAAATACCAGGCGACGTATGATTTCTATCTAGACCAACTCGGACTAAACTTGGAGCATTCCTGGGATAGAAGTGAGAATGATAAAGGAGCATTATTCAATGCAGGAGTAGGTTTGATAGAAGTACTGTATCTGCCGAGTAGTGAAGCACTGTTTAATGCGGGGCTGGATTACAGAAGCCCGGAAGGGGCTTTTATGGTCGTGCAAATTTGGGATGTGAACGAACGCTTTGAAAGCTATAAAAGTAAAGGCATCAACTTCAAGCAAGAACTCACTACACAGCCCTGGGGGCACAGAAGTTTTTCGGTGGTCGATCCCAATGGTATTGTACTTTTCTTCTATGAAGAGCCAACCTGAATAAAATGCCACTCTTTAAAGTGACAGGGGGCTTATCCACCGGAGGCCTGAGATAGGAGAGGGCTAGTATCTAGTAAGTGTATGGAAGGATTACAATAACCCTTGGTTTAGAATAAGAGCCCCCGTTCTTCTTTCTTTTTCCCTGTCCTTTCGGTCGAACTTATCACCAAAAGGGGCACATGTTGTACCCAAATACCCACCATGCCTTTCTTAGAATTATAGGATTATTGTTAGCATAAACCTATACAAGTATTATGGCACCTATTGAGAACTTCCCATCATCGAGTCGACGAGGTCTTCTTGTCGGTCTACTTTCACTGACTACACTGGTATGTCTGGGTTCATGTGAACCCGAGACCCCAGAGGTTCCTATTGACGACGAAAATCCCCCTACTTTGGGCTTGGGAATCGGAGAAGCACGAGACATCAGTTCTTTTGATCTGGTAGCCGAAATGGGAGTCGGCTGGAATCTGGGCAATAGCTTTGACGTAACCGCGCGTGACAAAACTCTGTGGGGCAACCCAGCGCCCTCCTTTGCCATGGTAACGGCCGTGAAGGCCATGGGCTTTGGTACCATTCGCATCCCCATCACGTGGGGTTTCCATCAGCAGGAGAACGCTCCCTACACCATTGAACCTGGATATTTACAAGAGATAGAAACGGTGGTAGAGCACGCGTTTCGCAACCAGATGCACGTGATCATCAACGTGCACCACGACAACGACTGGGTGGTGCCCACTGCAGAAGCTGCTGAGGAGGCCCAGGCGCGGCTTGCTAGTTTGTGGACCCAAGTGGCCAATCACTTTATTGAGTACAACGATTCGCTGATTTTCGAAACCCTAAATGAACCCCGGCTAGAAGGCATCCCGGAGGAATGGTCCGGCGGAACGGCAGAGGGACGTGGGTTTATCAACGACTTCCATAAGGCGGCGGTAGACGCCATCCGTGCTACCGGAGGCAACAATGAGCTGCGCCACATCTTGATTACCACC